>PDPI01000014.1 GCA_002746565.1 Pseudomonadota bacterium
TATAAATTTTGAATAAATAAAATAGCCACCCATCAAAGAAGCTAAACCTACTATAAGCAAAACTAGTGAGCTCATAAATTCTCCTTTTGAAAAAAATTTACCCATATTATAACAAAAAGATAATGAAATCAAGATATAATTTTATATGGAAACAACCCTAGATTTATAATAAAAATTTCGCTATAATTGCCCCCTTATTTTTCAAGGAGATTATTTTATGAGTAAAAAACATTATATTTTATATTCGATTATATTTGCCTCGCTGATAGTTTTATCAAATTATACGGTTCAATTTCAGATCAATGAGTGGTTAACCTATGGGGCTATTGCATATCCATTTACCTATCTTTTTTCGGATATTTTATCGGAAAACAATAGCAAAAAAGAAACATTAAGAGTGGTTCAATTAGGAGCGATTTTAGCCATAATTCCTACTTTATTTTTGGCAGATTTTCGTATCGCTTTAGGGTCCATTAGTGCATTTTTTCTGATACAGCAACTCGATGTTCACATCTTTCATGCCCTAAAAAAGCGTTTTAGCTCCCTTTGGTGGTTAAGAAATAACGGAAGCACCCTCGTGTCACAATTTTTTGATTCTTTAGTATTTTGGGTAGTTGCCTTTGCGGGAGTTATGCCAACACCAGTTTTAATCAAACTTTTCATAGGGGATTATTTATTTAAAGTGGTAGCTGCACTTTTGGATACTCCATTTTTCTACGCTTTTGCAATTAAAATGCAGTTAAATCGAGTTCAAAAAATCAGTTAATCATTCCAAGCCAAAAAGGGATAAAAATCAACCCTATCGCCCTCTTTTATCCCTGAAGATAATGGGGTTATGATATATCCATTGCAATTATTGAGAACATTCATCATTCCTGGTTTTGCCTTAAATGGCTTAAAAAAGCTCCCATCAAAAAAACCTGGGATTACACTTTGGGATGAACTTTGGGTTTTTATGCGTTCCAAACTGAAGGTTTTAATGGCATTGTGTTTGGCAAAACGTTTCCCATAAAGTGTATTTATCATGGTTGAGCCTAAAACCTCAAAACCCAAAAATGCAGACAAGGGAAGACCAGGAAGATGCAAGATGGGAATACTCCCTAAAAAACTAAATCCACTCAATCCCCCAGGTGCTAGGGCTACACCTTTGAAAATCACATTAAAATCTTTATCTTCTAACAAAGTATCAACACAATCACCCTTGCCCATACTGCCAATAGTTACTATGGCATGGCAATTTTTAAGACCCATTAATTTTTCTTTTAAGGCCCCGCTATTACTTTTTACATGTAATATCTCGCTAACACTTGCACCTAGAACCTTTCCCCTGGTTGCTATGGCGTAAGCGTTTGAATTATAAATTTGCCCATTTTGTAAATCTTGATCTAGATCCACAATGCTATCATTAACCCCTATATAGGCGATTTTGATTTTTTCATAGACTAAAACTTCACTTATGCCTTGACTTGCCAAATTTGCCACATCAAAGGAGTTTATGGTATCGCCTTTGTTTATGAGGATTTGACCCTTTTGGATATCTTCACCCTTTGGTTTTATAAATTCCTTCGCTCTAGGAAGTTTAGCTAGTAAATCTTGGTTTATAAGTTTTGATTTTACCCTTTCTTTTTCTATGATATAGACAAAATCCCCATCTATCCTAGAGCCTGTCTGAACTTGGGGCAATTTATCCGTTTGCATTGGAAGCTTTTTTAGCATATCAGATTTTAGGACAAAACCATCACGCAAGGATATATCATGGGATGGGATATTGTATTTTGCATGAATTAGCTGGGCACTTATCCTGCCACGAGCTTTTATGAGAGGTATGAATTCTTTTTTTAGGCTAGTGCTTGAATGTTTGATGATTTTAGATAAAGCATTTGATAAGGGGGTTTTCATATTTAGCCCTTTAGGATAACATTTTGTAGCAATATTTTATCATAAAAATGTTACAATTGCCAAAAGGAGTTTTTATGGAAGATTTTTTAAACCTCACCACGAAATTACATGTAATATTTATATATTTAGCACTAGGCGTTGCCATTTTAGGTGCATACTTAATGACAAGGCAAGAGCCAAAAAAGAAGTTTTTAGCCATCTTGCCCCTTTATTATACCATCTTAGCATCTTTAGCTTTTACTGGGATAATCTTAGCTTTTTACATACAAAATTGGCTTTTTATCATCCTCATGGCGGTAGCTTGGCATTTAATTTTAATAACGACTATAAAATCTTATAAACTAACCAAAAAAGAAAAAAATCTAAGTAAGCAAAGCCTTGGCAAAGTCCAAAAAAAGTTTTACCTAGATATAGCAATTTATTTAATATATATGATTGTCGAGCTAATTTAATGCAATTTGTTTACCACAAACTAGCAGGTAGCCAAAGCTTAGAGATCAAAGGAGAGAAGTTTAAGCATCTCATAAAGGCGAGGCGAAAAAAAGTTGGTGAGAGTTTACATGCAAGAAATCTAGAAGATGGATTTTTATACACTTACACCATAGAAAATATAAATAGAAACGAAGCAGAATTATCCCTTTTATCCAAAACAAAAAGCCAAAAACTACCCTCAGATCTAAATCTTGGCTGGGCGGTTGTTGATCCAAAAATAATAGAAAAAATCCTACCTTTTTTAAATGAAATTGGAGTTGGGGGAATAAATTTTGTATATACGGATTTTTCCCAAAAAAATTTTAAGCTAGATCTAGAAAGAATGGAGAGAATTTTGATAAATTCGAGCGAACAATGCGGAAGAACTAAACTTTTGCAAATAAAAATTTACGAGAATTTACAGGAATATTTAAACTCTTATCCAAACAGCTTTATACTTGATTTTGGAGGAAAAAAGATAGATAAAACCTTTAAAAGCGAATCTATCTTAGTTGGATGCGAGGGTGGATTTAGCAAAGAGGAAAGGGGGCTCTTTGATCAAGATAAAATCCTAGGACTCGAAAGCCCCCTCATACTTAAAAGTGAAACAGCCGTCTGCTCTTTAGGAGCAAAACTGCTTCTTTAATGGATGTCCTTTAATCCATATTTCTCAAAATCTCCAAAGGACTTTTTTCGTATAGCATAGGATCAATCGTAATGCAAGAATGCCATTTGCCAATCTCAATATCCTTCCACTCAAGAAAATTCAAAATCTCATTTTCCCCACCAACAGCAACCCTTAGTTTTGGTCTCTTATCGATAGCCTTAGCACTAACATGACCTAGTTTTCTAAGCTCCGAGATCGAACAAGCCCGCTTTTTACTAACGCTTAAAATCTTTTCACTCAAACCCCGAGTGATTCCATGAACAAGATATATTTTCATTTTTTTCCTTTGTGTTTTTTTGATTATAGCATATTTACATGTAAAAATTGGTAATTTACATAGATTATCAATATTTATCCTGTTAAACCTAGGTTAAAATTAAATTAAAAACTAGTTAATATGGGTTTATTATAATTTCATTACAACAAAATTTTGTTGAATATAAACCCAAAGGATAGGACATGAAAAAGAAGGTATTAGTAGTAGCTAGTTTGGCGTCGGTGTTGGCGATTGGGCTTAGTGCACATGGTGTGCAGCATGGAAATTTTGGAAATGGGCACTTCGAGTATAAGAAGAGCAAAAATTGCAAAAATAAGCATTTTAAGAGAATACATGGGATGAAAAAACATAACCATGGCATAATGGGGATAATTAAAAAGTTAGATTTAACCAGTGAACAAAAAAAGCAGGTTTTCCAAATAAAAAAGGATATGATGAAAAATCAACCATCTTTAAATATGGCATTTACAAAGGCTAGTTTTGATAAGGATAAATTTATTTATCTTTTTGAGCAACAAAGGGAAAACAAACTGAAAAATAAAGCCAATTTTATAGAAAAAGTGTATAATATTCTAAGCGATGGTCAAAAAGAAAGGCTTAAAGAAGAATTAGACTTACAAGCAAAAAGAAAAATTGAGATGGCGGAGAAGTGTTTTGATAAAAATAGCCATGGTGGAAGATGATTTAGAGTTAGCTGAAGTTTTAAGCTCTTACCTCAAGCAATACAACATAGAAGCAACAAACTACTGCGAGCCTTTTTTGGCTCTAAGTAGTTTAAATTTTCATAAATATGACCTCATCATCTTGGATCTAACTTTGCCAGGTATGGATGGATTGGATCTTTGTAAGGCTATTTTAAAGGATTTTGATATTCCTATTATCATTTCTAGTGCTAGGAGTGATATTGCTGATAAGGTAAGTGCCTTGCAAATGGGGGCTGATGATTATTTGCCAAAACCTTATGATCCAAGAGAGCTAGAAATAAGAATAAAAACCATACTAAGAAGGGCAAATAAACATAAGAAAAACCCTAAAGAAAAAGTGGCTAAACTTTTCGCCCTAGATAGTGGTAAAAAAGAGATAACAAAGGCAAAACAACCCATAAAACTAACCGCTGCTGAGTATGAAGTTTTATCGTTGATGATAAAAAGGGAGGGGTTTATTATAAGTAGAGAGGATATTTTTGAACATTCGGAGCTTTTAAATTCTGATTATGAAAATTTTGGTTCTCTTGCGGTTATCATCAACAGAATTAGGCACAAAATAGAACAAAATCCAAAAGAACCAAAACATCTTCATACCATTAGGGGAATGGGATATAAATTTACAAATGAATAGACAATCAGTATTTTTTACCATAAGCATAAGTTTTATCATATCTATTTTGTTGGTACTTATAAGCTTTGTTATTTTGATGATGGGAAATCATCAAAGATTTAAACATTCCTTAGTTAAAAAATACGAACCAATTGTTAGAATGTTTTCCCACAGGCATTTTGGACACATTGGGTCTGATCTAAATGAATACTTAAATTCTTTAAATTACGAGCTTATAGATAAGCCAAATCTTATAGAAAAAATCATCAAAAATCCCAAAAAGAAAGTACTAATAAGGGGCAAAAAAAGATTTAGGTTTAATATTATTTCCATTGAAAAAAAGAGATTTATTTATATAAAAAGACATGGCAAAATCTTTCTAATAAAAGATAAAAATGAAAATCTAGAAAATCAAAGTAAGTATATTATTTTGATATTTATGCTTATTTTGGTAGCTCTAATTTTATCATTTGGACTAACAATAAAAAAGCTAATGCCCCTTAAACTTTTAAAAAATGAAGTTAGCAGCTTAGGGGATGAAAAGTTTGATTTTAGCTTTGATGTTAGTAAAAAAGATGAGGTCTCCCTTTTAGCACAAGAATTTCAAAAAAGTGCAAACAAATTAAAAAATATAAAAGAAGCTAGAAATGTTTTTATAAGAAATATAATGCATGAGCTCAAAACCCCCATAACAAAGGGTAGATTTTTGATGCAACTTCCAAGAAATGAACAAAATGATACAAAGCTAGGGGAAATATTCATAAGGCTAGAGCTGCTTATAAATGAATTTGCATCCATTGAGGAATTGATTTCTTTAAAGAAAAACATCCCAAAAAAGTACTATTTTTTAGATGATATCATCGATAATGCAAAGGATATGTTGATGATAGAGGATAAAAAAGTGATATGTAAATATCAAAATAAAAAACTCAAGATTAATTTTAAACTTTTCTCCATAGCCATCAAAAATCTAATCGATAACGGAGTTAAATATTCACAAGATAAAAAAGTTACTATAAAAAATGCCCATGAAGATATTATATTTGAAAATAAGGGCGAGGCTTTAGAACATGAATTAAAAAAATATTATGAACCATTTTTTACAAATAAGCACGATAAAAACTCCTTTGGATTAGGCATATACATCATACATCACACCCTAAAAGCCAATGGATATGGCTTAGAATACGAATATAAAAATGGTATAAATATATTTAGATGCAAAAAAATTTCTTAGCTAACAAATCAATCTTGTTAGTTAGTGGATGTATAAGCTTTTAAATTATACCCAAATAGCAAAAACACACAAATGGCACCTAGTATATCTAAAAGCATATCCTTTTGTGCATCCCAAATATCCCCTTGAGAGCCCAAAAAGGCCGCTCCAGATTCTCCACCTTCTAAAATAGCGTATTGCATCTCAATAATCTCATACAAAGCTCCCCAAAAACCAAGGGTTACAATGCCTAAAAAGATTGCCACAGGGACATTGGAAAGCCATTTTTTTCTTAAAAATAATTCTGCTATCGGGTAGGCTAAAATACCCACTAAAAAGTGTCCAATCCTATCAAAATTATTTCTATCATCTGGAAATAAAAAGTTTAGATCTAAATGAGATAATAGCCTATTGAAAAAATCAAAGGGAGCTTTTTCAAAGGTATAGTGTCCGCCAAAGGTATGAAATAGAAAAAAGAATGCTATAAGAAAATAAGATAAATTGGAAAATCTAAATTTGTTAAAGCTAAAAACTAGAATTACCACAGGAATAACAATAGGTAAATTCTCCGCCCACCATACGGCTCTATCATAGGGGTTTAGGGCTAAAAAAATAAATTCTACAACATATAATAACAACAAAAAATGGGGAAAATATTTATATATTTTGACTTCTTGCATTTTCTTTAGTATAAATCCCTTCTTCTATCTTTTTTAACATTTATTGCCTTTTTTATATTTGGCAAAATAGATAAATCAAGCTTATAGTTTATCACATGTTCACTCTCTCCACCTCTAGCTAAAATCTCTCCCAAAGGATTAATTATCATAGAATTTCCAGCAAATTTCACATCTCTGATCTGCGAACTTGAATTACAAAGACACACATAACTTTGGGTTTCTATGGCCCTAGCTTGGGCTAAAATTTTAAGTTGGGATAATCTTTCTTTTGGCCAAGCCGACACTATAAATAAAATATCTATTTCACCCAAAAGACTAGCTAGTTCTGGAAAACGCAAATCATAACAAATCATAATACCGCATCTAACATTTTCTAGCCTAAAGGTGCAAATTTTATCGCCCCTTGTGAAATATTTATCCTCATTCATATTTGTAAAAAGGTGGGTTTTGTCGTACTTGGCAATCAAAGAGCCATTTTTATCGAAAATCAAAGAGGTATTATAAAGATTTCCACCCCTGCTAAAAGGTATGGAGCCAGCTATGATGTGTGCGTTTTTTTCTTTGGCAAGATTTGAAAATATCTCTTCTATGCCCTCATGGGTTTTCACATGCGAGGCTATATCTTTTGGGTAAAAACCCGTTGTGAAAAGTTCTGGCAAAACAAACACATCACTTTTTGGACTTGATAATATAATATTTTTAGCATGGGCTAGGTTTTGCTTAACCTCGTAAAGTTTACTATCTAGCCCAATGCAGGTTATCTTCATTACCAAAACTTTGTCATGGATAAATAATAGGCTATATTATCCATCAAAGGATCAACAAAAAATAAAGCACCAATGGAGGCAAAACAAGCCATAGCGATGACTACTTTCATGGTAACAGAATTGTTATACAAAACAAGCTTATTGGAAATTGGCTCTTTTAAGAACATAAAAACTACCAATTTTAAATAATAATATAAGGCAATGGCACTATTGAGGGCCATTATGACAGCTAGGGTATAATAACCCTCATTAACGGCTGAGCCCATTAAAAATAATTTTCCCCAAAAAAGTGAAAATGGGGGTATTCCAGCTAAGCTTACCATAAAAACACCCATCATTAAGGCTGTAAGGGGAGAAGTTTTTATAAGCCCTGAAAATTTCTCATAAGGATGTTCAAATCTCTCATCCCATAAGGGCTGTTTGTGCCTTGCTATCCAAAGTACGCCAAAGGCACCTAGATTTGCCACAAAAAACATCATCCAATACATAAAAAAGGCATGATTTGAATAATCCGAACCTATAAAAATAGCACAAAGTAAAAATCCCGCATGGGAGATGGAACTAAAGGCTAACATCCTTTTGACATCTTTTTGGATTAGGGCCATAACATTTGCTAAGCTCATGGTAACAATGGCAACAATGTAAAGCATAACATCAACCCAAGCAATTCCTATATAAGAGAGCATTTCAAAGATTCTCATAACAACTATAAATGAGGCGATTTTAGGAACTATGGACATGTATCCAGCCATCTGCGAGGATGAACCCTCATAAACATCTGGTGTCCATGTGTGAAAAGGTATAAGAGAGAGTTTAAAGCCAAGGGAAGCGAGTAAAAATACACTTGCAGCTATGACTCCATAAAGCGGTTCTAAATCTCTTTTTATAAGCATGGATTGGATTTGGCCCAGTTCCACACTTCCGCCAATGGTGTAAAAAAGCAAGGCGCAAAAGGCAAAAAGTCCAGATGCTAGGGCTCCCATGGTAAAATATTTTATGGCTGCTTCTATGGATTTTAAGCGGTTGTGCATGGCTATTATGGTATAAAGTGCGAGTGAGCCTGTTTCTAAACCAACAAATATTAAGATAAGGTTATCACTCAAACACATCATCATAAATCCAGCGCTCATAAACAAATAAAGTGCATAAAATTCGCTCATAGAGGTATCATGAAAATCCTTACCGCTCATGCTAAAAAATAAGAAAAATACACTAACAACTATAATGATTAGGGAAGCTAAAATCCCAATACCATCTATCAAAATAAGGTTAAAAAATCCCCTGCTTGAGCCTTGATAGCCTATAAGAGAAACAAATGAAAGGGCAAAAATCACAAAGGAAGCTATAGTATAAAAACCCTTGGTTAATTTTGAGCTTATCAAATCAAAACAAATAATCGCCAAAGCCCCAGCAACTAAAATACCAACGGGCAACAAACTTAAAAGATTAAGAGCATCTAGATCTACAACAATTGGTTTTAATGACATCATCTCATCTCCCCTATGCTTTTAGCTACATGTAGCGTTTTTTTCGTATCAATCTTAACGGCTTTGTGTTGCATAAGACGCAACATTTTTTTTACGCTCAAATCAACTGGCTCCAAAATAGGCTTGGGATAAACGCCTAAAGCCAAGACTAGGACAACCAAGGGCACAAGGGCAAATAATTCCCTAGGATATAAATCTTTTAATTGTTTATTTTCTTCCTTTGTTACCATGCCAAAAAAGACATTTCTATAAAGATTTAACATATAAATTGCCCCTAAAATTATCCCTGTTCCACCAAGAAGTGTCATAAATGGGCTATGCTTGAAAAAGCCTGCTAAAGATAAAAATTCCCCAACAAAGCCTATGGTTAAAGGAAGCCCAACTGAACCCATTAGCATAATGGCAAAAATAACTGAGTATCTAGGCATAATCTGAGCTAATCCGCCAAATTCATTCACAAGCTTCGTATGTCGCCTATCATAAATCACCCCAACAAGCATAAAAAGCCCACCACTTACTATTCCGTGGGAAAGCATAAGAAAGATAGAGCCTGTGATGCCCTCAGCATTTAGAGCATAGGTTCCAAGGATAATAACTCCCATATGCGAAATTGAACTATAAGCGATAACTTGTTTTATATCCTCTTGGACAAAGGCTATCATGGCAGTATAAATTATCATTATAATAGCCAAGATGGCTATTGGCGTTGCAAAATACGCACTCGCATCAGGAAAAAGAGGAAGCGAAAATCTAACAAAACCATAGGTTCCCATTTTTAGTAAAACTGCCGCTAGGATAACCGAACCAATGGTAGGTGCTTGTCCGTGGGCATAGGGCAACCAAGTATGAAAAGGGAACATGGGCACCTTTATGGCAAAACCTAAGAAAAATCCAACAAAAAGCCAAAGTTGAATATCAAAAGGAAGCCTTAAAGCGTACCAATCAAGCAAAGAAAAGCTCCATACTCCAGTGGTTGTATAGTAAAAATACGCAAAAGCTAATATGCCAACTAACATGAAAACCGAACCAAAAAAGGTGTATAGGAAAAATTTTACAGCAGCATAAATCCTGCGTCCACTTCCCCAAGCACCTATGATATAAAGCATTGGAAGTAAAGAGAGTTCCCAAAAGATGTAAAACAAAATCACATCTAAGCTTAAAAATACTCCTACCATAGTAGTTTCTAAAAACAAAATGGCAATTACTAAATTTTTTAGATTTTCTTTGATGCTGAGTCCAACTAGGGCAATAAAGGTCATAAAGGTACTTAAAATAACCAAAAATAAGCTAATTCCATCTACTCCTAAATAGTAAAAAATTCCAAAATTCTCAATTAAAGCAAAACGCTCCCCAAGCCCAAAAGATCCTACTCCGAAACCATACATATACCACATAATCAAAGATAGTAAAAATTCTATAAAACTAGCACTAATAGCGTAAATTCTGGCATTTTCTTTTGGAATTAAAAAACCCAAAAATCCAGCAACAGCAGGAAAAAGCACGACTAGGGATAAGATATAGTAACTATTCATTATATGCTTCCTTGAAATGTTAAATTAAAAATAAGTGCCAACAAAAGTAAGATTATCACACCAAATACCATAAACCTTAGCATAATAGATAAATTTCCCTTTTGCATGGCAAAATTTGACTCTTTTCCAAGTAAAACCAAGATACTAGCTACCAAATCCACGCCAAAGTCTATTATCTTTTCATCTATTTGCTTCCATGCAAAGCAGGAGACACTTTTATAAGGACTAATAAAAATCTTATCATATAAGCTTGGTATATAATACTGATTTATAAAAAGTTTATAAACAAAAGTTTTTTCAAGCTCCTTTGAAAATCCTCCCTTTTTACCATACATATAAAGGGCATATCCTATTCCTCCAAGGGCGATAAGGCTTGTTCCGCCAATTAAAAGATATTCAACTAGATGTCCTATATGGATCTCAAAACTAGGCAAAAGTTTCGTAGTTAGGGTTTCAAAATAATACTCCAAAAGCCCAGCTATAACGCTCAAAACCCCAAGGGGTGCCATAGCTATCAACACAAAAGGATAAGTTTCATGGGGATGGATGGTCTTATCATACCTTTTTTGTCCAAAAAACACCATCATGATAAGCCTAAAACTATAAAATGCTGTCATACCAGCACCTAAAAATAAAGCAAACCAAAGTATATAAGCACCCTCGCTAAAAGCAACTTCAAGTATCTTATCTTTGGAGAAAAATCCAGCCAGAGGATATATGCCACTAAGGGCAACAGATGCTATTATCATCAAAGCAGCAGTGTAAGGCATACTTTTATATAAGCCACCCATTTTTCTAATGTCTAGATTATCTTTCATAGCATGCATAACATTTCCAGCACCCAAAAATAATAAGGATTTAAAAAAGGCATGGGTTACTAGATGAAAAAATGCTATCCAATAGGCCCCAAGACCAGCTGCTACAAACATATAGCCTAACTGAGATAAAGTTGAATAGGCAACTATTCGTTTTAAGTCATTGTTTACAAGTGCCATTGATGCTGCAAAAACTGCAACAAAGGTTCCTAGGCTTGCTATAAAAAACCCAACCTCGGGGATTTGTGAAAAAATTTCAAAACTTCTAATTAGCAAATAAACCCCAGCCGTTACCATGGTTGCTGCGTGAATAAGGGCTGAAACGGGGGTTGGTCCCTCCATAGCATCTGCTAACCAAGTATGGAAAGGGAATTGGGCTGATTTTCCCATGGCTCCAACAAATAAAAATATCCCTATAATTACAAGCAAGGAGTGATCTAGATGCCTAACATGGGAAAAAACCACATCATACTGCAAACTTCCCACATTCCAATAAATAAAAAATAATCCCATCAGCATTCCTAGATCTGCAACCCGGTTCATGATAAAGGCTTCATTTGCCGCCCAAGATGCACTATCTTTGTGATACCAAAAACCAATGAGCATCCAAGAACAAAGTCCAACACCTTCCCAGCCGATGAAAAGTCCAACAAAATTATCGCTCATAACAAGAACTAACATGGAAAAAACAAATAAACTCAAGTATGAAAAATAGCGATTAAAGCCTCTATCATGCTCCATATATCCTATGGAATAAACATGCACAGCACTTGAAACTAGACTAACAGTTGCCATCATAACAACTGAAACCTCATCAATTATAAATCCAAAGGGAATATTCAAACTCCCCGCACTTATCCAATCAAATAATTTTACATGCAAAGCCCCATAATTATTCACAAAATTTAGCAAAATAAAAGAGCTTATCATACTAGCTATAAGAAATAAAGATGCAACAATACCAGTTAGCAAAAGTTTCTTTTTAGCCCCAAACATTCCTGCAAAGATAGAACCAAACAAGGGAGCAAAAAGTGCTATATAAACATATTTTTCCATCTATTGTCCTTTCATGATAGCTAGGGTATCAAGATCAAGCGAACCCGTTCTTTTATACCAAAGTACCAAAAGCCCAAGACCAACGGCAACCTCACTAGCTGCAATGGCAATGATAAAAAATGCAAACATTTGCCCACTTAGATCAGCGTAAAATTTTGAAACCGCCACAAAGCCAACATTTGCCGCATTTAGCAAAATCTCGGTGGCAAAAAATAGCATTAGCAAATTCTTCCTTCTTAAAACTCCAACTATCCCCAAAGCAAACATAAGGGAGCTGACTATCATATAATGTGTGAGAGTTAATGTCATACTATGCTCCTGTTTTTATCCTTCATCTTAACCCCTCCTTGACTATAAATCCATCATCATCTAAACTCTTACTCTTATCCATTTTTTTACTAGCCAAAATTATCCCAGCTATCATGGCAACTAACAACATAACAGCCGTTAGTTCAAAGGGTATGAGATATTTTGTAAAAAGCACATAACCAACCGCTTGGGTATTTCCAAAATCAGGTGAGATTGGCATGTCCGCCCTTACATGGGTGCTAAAAAGTGGCATGGAAACTATAAGTACTAAAAGTAGGGCAGAAATTACTGAAAGGGTATAAATTAGCCTTTTTGAGGCTATATTTTCCTTAACATCACTAACGCTATTGAAAAACATCATTCCAAAGGCGTAAAGAGCCATAACTGCACCCGTATAAACTAGGATTTGCACAACCCCTAAAAATTCCGCATCTAGTAAAAAGAAAAAGCCAGATATAAATATCATTCCGCCAGCTAGAGAGCTCATGGAATATAAGATGTTTTTACTAAAAACGCTTATGCTAAACATTCCTAGGGTTAAAATACTAAAAAATATAAAGGCCACTAACTCATACATTTTCTTCTCCTACATAAGCAAGGGGTGTTTTTTTGACATTGGCACTTGCATTTTTGCTTAAAGCCCCAAAGCCTAAAAATTCCCTTTGTTTATGGTTTTTAAATTCATCAATTGGGGTTAATAAATCATCTTTTTTAGCAAATTGTGCCCTTTGTTGGCTTGAATTTTCATATTCTCCCCCATGAACGATAGCAAGTTCAGGACAAACTTCTGCACAAAATCCGCAATAAATACATCTTCCAAAATTGATAGTGTATTCGCTTACTTTTTTACGCCCATCTTCGCCTTTTTTTGTATCCATCTTAATACAATTTGCTATACAAATCTTTTCACACAACCCGCATCCAATACACCTCTCATTGCCACTTTCTACTAGTCTTAAAAGCTTATGAATAGCGCGATAGCGTGGAGGAATAGCAAGTTTTTCTAGTGGGTATTGAACCGTGTGGATATCAAATTTGAAAAACTCCCTTATAACTATCCAAAGTCCCACAAAAAGTTCTATCTGAAAAGTTCGCTTTAAAAACCTTTTAAATTTTTCCTTATTTGTTGTAGGAATTTTATCTTCGTTTACAAAAACGTAGCTTATGTTTCTATCTTTAAACTCTTTCATTCTTCCCTCCTACACCAAAACTATGCCAGTTATTAGAATGTTTAAAACTACTAGTGGCATCAAAACTTTCCAACAAAGCCACATTAGCTGATCTGGTCTTACATGGGGCCAAGCAGCCCTTACCCACATAAAGAAAAATATCAAAAACATAACTTTAAAAATTATCATGAGTCCACCTGGGATAAACCACATGGGATTATAGCCACCTAAAAATACCAAACTTACCAAAAATGAAGCGGTAATTAGATTTGCGTATTCGCCTATGAAAAACATTCCCCATCTCATGCCAGAATATTCGGTGGCATAACCTGAAACGATTTCGGTTTCATGTTCGATTAGATCAAAGGGGGTTCTGTTGGTTTCAGCAAACATGGCTATGGTAAAAAGTAAAAATGCCAAAGGTTGTTTCCATATAAGCCAACCGCTTAGACCATTATCTTGAAAGGCATTTATGTCGATTAGTGAAAGTGAACCAACCATCATAAGCGGAGCCATGAGGGCAAGTCCTGCCACAACCTCATATGATAAAAGCTGAACCACAACCCTAGCACCACCAAGTAATGACCATTTATTATTGCTACTCATCCCCCCAAGCAAGGGAGCATACATACAAATAGAAGTTGCTGCCATAACAAATAAAATCCCAACCCCCACATCGGCAACTATGGGATGAATGGTGTAGCCAAAGAGTTCAAATTCTGGCAATATGGGAACAGCGCTAAGAGCCACAAAAGCTGAGGTTGCAGCTATGAGTGGGGCTATCTTAAATATAGGCTGAACAGCTTGTTGGGGAACAATATCTTCTTTTGTAAAAAGTTTTATCATATCAGCTGCTATTTGCAAAATCCCATGGGGCCCTACCATCATAGGTCCTAAACGGCGCTGAAAAAATGCCAAAATCTTCCTTTCAAGATAGGTGGCAAAACCAGCAAGGGCAGCAAAAAGTGCAACCATGGTAACAGCTTTTATTATGGTTTCAAGCACAAAAGCAAATTCACTCATTTTATCTCCTCTATCACAAGCTTTGAAAAACGATATTTACCAAACAAAGCACTAATATCAACCTTTGTATCAAAGGTCGGTAGATAAGGAATCTTGCCCTTTAGGCAAGCATCTTTTTTAATTTTAATGGCAATTTTTTGCCCATTTTTTTTATTTTCTACACTTACCATAGAACCCTCGTCCAAACCCTTAGCTTCTAAGAATTCTTCACTAACATATAAGTGGGCTGTTGTTTGTAGTTGATGGGCTTTATTTGTAAATGGGCTAAATTGATTTACGGGATTTGCCCTATAAACTAGATCTTCTTGCTCAAATTCTATTTTTTTATCTTCTACTACAAATTCTTCTAGTTTAACATCAAAAATATCAAGCAAATATCCCCTATGCTCCACCCCGCCATTATCATAATGATTTGGTAAATTATCAAATTCTTTTTGCCCAAAACCCTTATCAGATGGGAGTTGCTTTGTATAGTTTATGGTATATTTTGCTTCTAAACCTAAAGCATTAGCAATATCATTTAAGCAATATCCATCAAAACCTAAGGCGGCGTTTGTCGGCACAACTCGTTTGTTCATATTGGTAAAAGTTCCCTCTTGTTGATTAAGAGCTGGCATATCCAAATCGCCATTACCTAAAGCAGATAAGCTCAAATCCCCTTTTAGATTATAACCCAAAGTAAATACATCTTCCCTTTCTCCCAACTCACAAATCAAGCTAACGCCCAGTGTGTTAGTGTTAGTTGGAACCATCATAACATTAAAAGGAGTTAGCCTCTCAATCAAACCCAAAAGAGAAGCCAAATATTGGGCATTTGGGTGGGTATACAAATCCTCTCCAACCACCAAAGAAAACTTATCTTTTTTTGCTAACATACTAACAAAATCATCTTCTAGATCTTCTACGCCCATGAGTTCGTAAAGTTTTGAACTTTCAAATTCCACATCTTTGGTAACATTTTTTGTTACTAATTTTTCAACTTCTTTTTCTTCTCCGCTTTCTTCATCTTTTACTTTTTCTATGAGCTTTTCTTTGACAACTTTCTTAACCTGCTTTGTTTTTGTAATGCGAAAGCTATCAAGCGAGTCTAAAAGATTTTTATCCATTTTTTGCCTGTCGCCAAATTTATCAAGCAAAAGATACAAGATAGCCTCTTCGCTTCCAACCTTGTGTTGCAAACATTTTAGATTTTTCGAATATCCCTCAACTATCTTATCACCTAGGGGATGAAAATAAAATCCAGCTCCTTTATTCATAGTTAAGGCGTTATTTAGAGCATAAGAGGCATTTGGGCTATCGCTTCTTAAAAATGAACCTAAACATACCAAAAAATTACTCTGCTTAATGTCATCTATACTTGAGCTATACAAAGATTTTCCGCTCGTTTTGCTGAAATTTTCTAGAAAATTTTTATATAAAAGGGCATCTTGGTTTACTAGGTTTAGATCAAATTTTTCCTTTAGTTTTTGAAGGATTAAAGCTTCCTCATTTGTTATAAAGCTGGTAAATTCTATTTGCTTTATTTTTGAGCTTTTAAAAGCATTTATTATTTTTGCAAAAGCCTTTTCATCTTTTTGGGAAACTTCATTTTCAAAATCATACCCATATCTAGCCGCCCCATTTAATGGAGCAAAATTATGCTCACTTGAAACTCTATAAATTTTTTCCCTTGCATCTTTTATGCTAGTTTGCTTAACATCATAATACATGAAAGAACAATCGCTGCTATGGGGATTGGACGCTGGAATTTTATTTAACTCCCAAGCATTTGATTTATACTGAAAATCGCTACTTACCAAAGCTCCCACAGGACAAACAGCCGAACATTCCCCACACTCTCCACAATCATCTTCATTGATTCTGCCGATTATGGATTTTTGAAGTTTATTCCATGTGGCATAACTATCCTTTGGCATTCTCTCTTTCCAAGTTTTATCTAAAGCATCGCCACCGCGGGGGATTGTTTTAAGATTATTATCTCCTATCATATCCTTACAGGTAGTTATACATCTCTCACAAACTATACATAAGGATGAATCATAATGTATCAAACCCCAGTTTTGAGTTGGTCGGTGGGTATCTTTTATGCAAAATTCCTGCTTATCAACCTCAATTTCTAGGGTATAATCTTGCAATTCACATTCCCCACTTTGGTCGCAAACTCCACACTCTAACGGATGATTTATATCATAAACTTGCATGATAGCTTTTCGCTCAGCTTGAATTTCTTCACTTTTTGTGATAACTTCCATACCATCTTTTGCCCTAGCATTACATGCATAAGCTCTTTTGCCGCCAATATCAACCAAACAAAGCCTACAAGCTAGAGTTGGGGAGCAATCATTTAGATAGCAAAGTGCTGGAATAAAAATTCCATTTCTCCTTGCTATCCTTAAAACAAATTCACCCTCTTTTGCCTCACAGGTTTTTCCGTCTATCTTTATGCTAATATTACCCATTTGCAATCCTAGTTATTTTTGATACCTCATAAGCATAGGCATTTTTATGATTTTCATCCTCTAAAAAACTAATAGTTCCCTTTAGTTCATCATCCACAATAAAAGTTCTCGCAAGCTCCCCATCTTTAGTTTTAACTAAAACCTTATCATTGTTTTTTATCTTATTTGCTAGGGCAAACTGAAGTGAGCCAAAAAGTTTTTCATTTCCATCCACAAAATGCACCACTGCACCATCGTAACTTTCCAACTCTTCAACCTCATCGGCTATGTGGAGATTTTGTTCATTTAAATCTTTTGATAGTTTTTCATAAACTATATCAAAATCGCAATAATATTCACACATACTCAAAAGCTTGGCTATATTTTCAGCCCTTTCGTGAAAATCTAGATCACCGCAAATATATAAGGGAATTTTTTGTTTATCTATTTTTAAGGCAAGTTCTCTCATCTCTTCTTCGCCTATGCTACACTCAGCACTTATATACCCCACATCAAGATTTTCTAAAAATTGCTCCAATTTTTTATCGCTTTTCACATGGCAAAAATTCAACAAAAGTGCCAAAACACCATCTTCACTTCCCACCTCATACTTTGAAAAAAACTCTAAGTTTTCAAAATTATCACTTATGGGAGATATGGGTGAGAGATGGTAGATAACTTGGTTAAATTTTGTCTTTTGGCTAAGCAAATTTCCTAAAACCAAACAAGGTTTCTCGCTTTTCCTCATCTTGCAAAAGGCTTTTATTTTTAAGCTTTCCATTTCTTTTGCTAGGGACATTTTATACCTTTCTCTTCACAACGATAGTCCAATCAACCTCGTTAAATTTTATAGAGTTTAGCATCTCATGACCAGCTTCTTTTATAAGATCGGCACTTTTTTGCACACTTGAAAAATCTCCGATCTCAAATATAAAAATACTAACCTCATTTAGTTTGCTTTCAGAGATAATTTCAATCATTCTTTCATAAAAATCATCTTTTAAATGTCGTAAATCATACCTTTGCATTATCTATCTATCTCCCCTAAAATGATATTTGAATTTCCAAGTATCGCAACCACATCTGCCAAATACGCTCCCTTCATCCACTCTTGATAAAATCCGCAATGGAAAAAACTAGGAGCTCTTACTTTTACCCTATAAGGATAGGGATCCCCTTGGGAATTTATGTAAAATCCAAGCTCTCCCTTTGGGCTTTCGGTTGCTGCATAAACCTCTCCTTTTGGGGGCTTCATACCCTGGGTTACAAGTACAAAATGCTGCATTAGAGAATAATTTTGAGTCATAATCTGCTCCTTTGGAGCCGAAAGATAGCGGGGAGAATTTGCCATTATGTCTGGTTCGCTTTTGTGGTACATTGGGATTAATTGTTTTAAGATTTTAATACATTCGCGCATCTCAGCCATATAAAGTTGATATCTTGCATAGTTATCCCCATTTTTCGCCACAGGAACATCAAAATCAATCTCATCGTAAAGTTCATAAGGTTCTTCTTTTCTTATATCCCATTTTACACCGCTTCCCCTTAGGACAATGCCAGTTGCTCCCCAAGATTTGGCTTGTTCTTGCGTAACCACCCCAACTCCCTCGAGTCTCATTCTCCAGATTCTATTTTTAGTTAGTAAACCCTCATAATCATCTATATCTTTGGGAAATTTATCCAAAAAGGCATCTAATCTATCCGTCCATCCATCGGGAAGATCTAAAGGAACTCCGCCAATTCTAATGGAAGAATGGGTAAGTCTAGCCCCACAATATTCTTCTATTAGATCTAAGATATATTCCCTTTCCCTAAAAGTGTATAAAAAGATAGTCATAGCACCAACATCAAGGGCGTGACAGGCTAACCATAGTAGATGGGAGGAAATTCTATTGAGTTCAAGCAAGATCATACGTATAATCATAGCCCTTCTTGGAGCCTTAACTCCTATTAGCTTTTCAACCGCATAGCAAAAACCAAAATTATTTGAGCTAGCTGCTATATAGTCCATCCTATCAGTTGTTGGGACAAATTCATTATAGATCATATTCTCAGCCATCTTTTCCATGCCCCTATGCATGTAGCCAACATGGGGATCAGCTTTTACAACCTTTTCTCCATCTAGGGTTAATATAAGCCTAAGTTGTCCATGGGCTGATGGGTGCTGGGGACCCATGTTTATAACCATTTGATTGTCATGTCTTTCAAAATTTATATTTTCAAAGAAAGGTTGAAGTTTATTTGGAACTTGACGCATTTATCTTCTCCCTTCTATTATCTTGCTATCTTCTTTTTTGATTTTTTTAACTATGGCAATTCCACCATCTTCTTGGTATTCTTGCCCTGTTGGCTCATCGCTTTTTGGCATCATGTAAGGAACTTCATGGTTTATTCTTGCAAAATTTTTCGTATCTTCTTCGTTTGTTCGAGAACTATCTCTCTGTTCTTCGCCTACAACCTCTCGGTATTCTTTGCCAAAGATTTTATCTATCTCGTACCATTTTGCAGCCTCATCGCCGTGTAAAGGATAGGATTTTAACAAAGGATGTCCATGCCAATCATCGGGCATTAGAATTCTTTTTAGATTTGGATGATTTAGGCAGATGATACCAAACATATCATACATTTCCCTCTCAGCCCAGTTTGCACTTTTATAAATGCTCTCTACACTCTCCAGCTTTTCTCCCTTTGGTAAAAAGCATTTTACCCTAGCCCTGCAATGGCTTTGCATGGATAAAAATTGGTAAAAAATTTCAAAGCCATTCTTAGATGCTAGAAAATCTACTGCACTAAGTTCACTTAGGTTTTCATAACCAACCTCTTTCATAGCACTAACGGCTTTGAAAATATCATCCTTATCAACCCAAATGACTAATTGATCTAATTCAATATAATATTCTTTTATATCTACAATCTTTTTTAATTTTGAAACATGCAAGTAAAAGGCACTTTTCTCCTTAACTTCCTCACGGCTAATACAGGGTGCGGTTCTAAATCTATCCTTATGGTAAACTTTCTTTTGTGAGTTTTTTCTATCCTCATATCTTCTCATTAGACCAACCTTTTTGTCTGGGCTTTTCTAGCTCCACTCTCACGGCGGATTTTTTTCTGCAAAAGCATGAGGGCGTATTGGAGGGTTTCGGGGCGAGGTGCACAGCCAGGGAGATAAATATCAACTGGAATTATCCTATCAACCCCTTGAACGGTTGCGTAGGTGTTAAACATTCCACCCGTGTTTGCACAGCTTCCCATGCTTATAACCCACTTTGGTTCAGCCATTTGATCATAAAGTCTTCTTGTAAATTCGGCATGTTTTTTTGTTAGGGTTCCAGCGATTATCATAACTTCAGCCTGTCTTGGACTTGCGCGAAATATGGTTCCAAATCTATCAAAATCATATCTACTAGCCCCCGTTGCCATCATTTCAATGGCGCAACAGGCCAAGCCATAACTTAAAGCCCACAAAGAATTACTTCTTCCCCACTGGACTAGCTTATCGACCGTTGTTAGGGCGATTGGCAATCCACCACTTTGTGTATAATTTATTGTATGATTTGCCACTGCAAAGCTCCTTTTTTCCAAGCATAAATAAATCCAATTGCTAACAATAAAATAAATAAAATCATCTCAACAAAACCAAACATACCGAGTATTTTAAAATCTATCGCCCAAGGAAACATAAAAACAAATTCTACCCCAAATAAAATGGACAAAATAGCAAACATATAAAAATGTGAAGAGATGGCATTTGGTTGCTTTGTAACCTCAGGACCGCATTCGTAGATGGTAAGTTTTAATTTTTCTGTATCTGTTCTTGCAAATTTGCTTCCCACAAAACGGGCTAGCTCGACTATAACAAAAAACATGGCAAAGGCAAACAAAAGCATAAAAAATGCACCAAAATAAGGATGAGAAACATTCATGTGTGTCATAAAAATCCTTTTTTTATGTAAAACTTTTAAACTATCAAAACATAAATACAAATATACTACAAAAATAATTTAAAATAGCTTTGATATAAAGGCTAATTGACAAAACCTAGATTTTTTTTCTCCCCAAAGGCACCACTTAATTCTCTTTGGATGGAAATTTCAAAATCCTCCATGGTAAAAATCGGCTCTTCTTTTACGGCAACTCTTAGGGCTGTATTTTTTAAAATAACCACTATTTGACCCCCACTTAAAGGGTATTTGGCTAGTTTTTTTATATCAAAATCCTCTTCATATATGGCCTCTTGGGGTAAAACTTTTCTCCATAGATCTAGTCTTTGGGAAAAATCTGGCTTTTCAAAGGCTATTTTATAGTCAAATCTTCTTGAAAATGCCTTATCTAAACTTTCTAAAAAGTTTGTGGTTGCAACTAGTATGCCTTCAAATTTTTCGATTTGTTCTAAGAAAATATTTTGCATTTGATTATGCATCTTATCCGCTCCACTATTTGCAACTTCGGTTCGTGAGCTTAAAAATTGGTCTGCTTCATTTAAAAGTAAAATGGGTTCACTCTTGCTTTGTCGGCAAATTTCTCTGTAAGAATCAAAAATCCTTCTTACATTTTGCTCACTCTCACCAACGTATTTTGATAAAATTTTGGAACAATCAAAACTTAAAACGCTTTTTTTCAAAGATTTTGCCAAAGAATTAGCTGTCATGGTTTTTCCAGTTCCTGGTGGTCCATAAAGCAATATTTTTGCGTCAATTCCTTTAGATTTTTTCCTTATGCCCCATTTTTTAAGTCTTGCTATAACATTTTTATCCACTTGCTTTAAAAGATCGTCCATCAATTCTCTAGTTTTTGGATGCATAACCACATCATCTAGGCTAGTTGTGGGGCTTATAAGTTCAAAGATTTCTTGCTCTTTTACCAAGATATCTAGTTTTAATTTTTTGGCTTTTTTGTTGGGGTGCATGATGTTTTGTAGGATTTCTTCATTGATAAAAAAGCTTCTACTAACCCCACCAAAGGCGGTTATCATTTCTTCATAATCAATAAGACCAGCATCTATGAGCTTTGAATCTTCTTCGAGCAAAATTCTATTTTTAATTTTTTCATAATTGTCATTGCTAATCAACAAGATGAGAGAATTTAATTCCCTAAAGGCATCTAGATCTCCTACGTATTCTTCCCTTAGTAAAGTCAAAAAGATAATCTGTTCTTTTTCATTTAGGTTATGCTCTTTAAAAAGTTCTTCAACCCTTAATTTAACCGAAGATTTAGCTAATCTTTTGCTTATCTTTTCTTCTAGGGATTTTATCTTTTCTTTTAATTTTTGGGGGTTAAAATCTCCCCTATTTTGAACCAATTTCTGGTAGTATTCTATGTGCAAAAACTGATCTTGCAAATAATCTAGATGCTCAGTATAAGGGAGGATTTCTTCATCATTGCTTTGCTCAACAAATCCTAATTCTAAGTATTTTATAAAGCTTGGACTTAAACCTACATTTACATTTAAGATTTCTAATTCAAGCAAGGGGGTATCTTGGGTGATGTTGATCTGAGTGTGGATTAGGTGGGAATTTTTAAGTAAGTTTTTTACATGGGAGATTTTTTCTAGATATAGGTAATTTTCTTTTCCAAAAATATCCAAAAGCATATTGCAAACATTTATCTCAATCTCCCCAACTATGAAACGTTTACAAATGTATTGGAGTATCAAAGCCTCATCTTTGCAGATACCCAAATCAAGGTAAAGTTTAGACTTTGATACTTCTTTTGAATTTATAAAATCAATCAACAAGCCCATCAGCTTTTTTTGCATCTAAGTTTTCTTTTGTTTGTTTGTCTTGTGCTTGGTCTTGCTTGTCTTCTTCGTTACTATCTTCTTGGTTTTTGATAGGCTCTTTTTCTTCTTTGTCCTCCAAAGGCTTTTCTTGTTGTGGCTTGGTTTGTAAAAAATCTCCCTTGCTAAGTTCTTCTTTTAAAACCCTTTTTAAAACCTTTCCGGTGGCATTTTTGGGTAATTCTTCAACCACATAAATATGCTTTGGTATTTTAAAATTTGCAAGGTGGAGTTTTAGGTATTTTTTCAAATCTTTTTCCGAAATACTCTCAACCTCATCCTTTAACTGAATAAAAGCAACCACATCCTCATCGCTGGTTTCATCGGCTTGTCCAACGACGGCAACTGAGTCTATGCCCTCGTATTTCATTATGGCTTCTTCTATTTCCCTTGGATAAATATTTATTCCCTTAGAAATAATCAAATCTTTTTTTCTATCTACTATGTACAAAAAGCCATCTTCATCTTTTTTTCCTAGATCCCCAGTTCTTAACCAACCATTTACTATGGTTTCATCGGTTGCGTCAGCTCTTCCATAATAACCTTGCATAACGCATTCGCCTTTTACGATAATCTCACCAACTTCTCCTGGCTTTAACTCTAGCATTTCATCATCTACTATCTTTACATCAAACTCTTTCAAAGGCAAACCAACAGAATAAGGTTTTTGTCTTTCTAAAGTATTTGCAGCAACGCCAGGCGAACATTCACTTAGCCCATAAGATTCCAACAAGGTTGCACGTTTGAATTTTTTAGAAAAATCATTCAAAACCACCTCATTTAAGGGGGCACTTCCGCTTAGAAATATTCTAATCTTATTAAACCACATAAAATACCAAGGAATTTTAGCC
The DNA here is from genome assembly GCA_002746565.1 of Pseudomonadota bacterium. GTDB lineage: Bacteria > Campylobacterota > Campylobacteria > Campylobacterales > Campylobacteraceae. The sequence continues at coordinate 23,751 of PDPI01000014.1, forward strand.
TTATTCATAGCATTAAAAATGGTTGGAACTCCTAAAAATATGGTCGCTCGTTTGAGTAGGGTTTGTTTTATGACATTGGAAAATGGAAAAACAGATTTTACTATTATGATGGAGCTTCCCCTACAAATTGGCATGATAAGCATGATGGTAAAGGTAAAAACATGGAACATTGGAAGATAAACTATAAACCTATCTTTTTGGGTTATTTTAAAAAGCTCTCCTCCATAAAAGACATTGGAGAAAATATTTCTATAACTTAGCATAGCTCCCTTTGGCTTACCTGTGGTTCCAGAGGTATAAACTATACACGCAATATCATCTAGGCTCGGTCTATCGTCATCATCTTCGATAAATTTTTGATTTTTGATGATCTTTGAAAAGGAGAAATTATCTTCATCCTCATCTTCATATTCGCCAACCCAGATAATCTTTTCTATCTTTGTAATTTGGGGCAAAGACTTTGTTTCTTTGGCAAATTTTGCAGAGGATATAAGTAAAGATGCCCCGCAATCATTTAGGATAAATTCAAATTCCTCATGCTTTAAAAAAGTATTTACAGGAACAACAATGGCACCTAGTTTGGTGATAGCAAAAATTGATATTATGTATTCTTCAGAATTTTCCACTATTAGGGCAACCCTATCGCCTTTTTTTATACCCAATTGTTTCAAATAACTGGCAAATACATCAATTCGCCTTTTTAACTTTCTGTTGCTAACTTGCTGTTTATCAATAAAAAGAACACTTTTGCGAGGCCTAAACCTCGCATTATTTTCTATTGCCTCGTAAAAATTTTGTAGAGGAAAGCCCATGTTTAGAACCTATATTCTAAAGACATATTTACAAGATGCGCAGATGCATCTTTAAAAGTTCCATTTATAGCACTTGGATCTTGTTTTGTTCTATTGCTTATAACTCTTTTTTTCTTTTTATCATACAAATAGCTAAAAGCTATACTCATATCATTATTGATATCATAAGAAGCACCTAGCGAATAAAGCATAGCATCTGAATCAGGCAATTCAAATCCAAGATATTCATCATGAGTGGCAGGGGTTTCATCGTAGGCAAAACCAGCTAAAATGTCTAATTTATCAGTAAGACTATGGGTTATGCCTATCCTATAAGCATTCACATCTTCCCAATCTCTTGGTTTAGGATTATCAAAGGCAGCCAAGAGGGGATTTTTTGTTAGATCTTGATCATAAAAGAAATCTAAAGCCTTATAACTTGACCAAAAAGTTCTCTCATAAACTAATTCTACCTTAGTTTTTCCAAAATCATAGGCAAGAGCTAGATCAAATGAAGCAGGAAGTGGTATTGTAATACCTGCCCCACCATCATACACACTTGGTTTTTGTAACAATCCGCCCTTTAAGGTTGCATCTCCTTTAACGGTTAAATCAACCTTAGATCGGTAGGTTGAAGAAATGGTTAGATTTTCAATCGGTTTGTAGGTTAGAGCAAGGTTATAGCCAAAGTCTATGGAGTCTCCAGTTAATTCCCTTGAAAATATCATATTTTGACCATTTATTGGTCTAACAAGATGACTTTTAACGGTTCCATCTATATAGGTCATTCTCGCACCCAAACCTAAGGCAAAATTATCACTAAGCTGATAAGATACACTAGGATTTAATTCTAATATCTTTAGTGAAAATTCTTCAGCCGTAGCCTTAGCATAAAAATCATCCCATCTTTTTGCCAAGCCACCAGGAGCAACAAAGGCTACACCAAAACGTGTATTTTCAAATACCTCTGGACTAGCGTAATGGAAAGTTGGAGCTAAGAAATGCTCAACCTTGGATTTAGAATTTAACATAGGATTTTGTGCATCTATGTATTTAATTTTTGGTAAATTTATATATGTTAGTGCAAACTCCATATGCGACTTATCGGATAAAAAAGCCATATTCGCAGGGTTATAATAAGCCGCATCGGCACCATTTGTAACTGCAATATTTGCTCCAGACTTAGCCGTAGAAGCAAAACTTTGCTCAGGGATTCTATACCCAGAGGCATACAACATAGACGTACAAGCAAACAACGCTATGCTTGAAATAACAATTTTTTTCATGTGAAACATCCTTTTTTAGAAATTTAAGCCATCACTTATAGCAAAATATTGATAATTAAGTGCTTAATTTGACCAAAGAGCTCTAAAAAAAAATAAAAATCATCAGTTAAGGTGTAGTATTTTCACAAAAATTAGATTTTTTCCATCTTTAAATATGGAAGTTTTTTGAGAAACTTTATACGAAATATTCAAACCATCCTTCAAGATATCTTGACTAAAGCCATCTGAAAGTTTTTTTCGTCCGATGGATCCAAATATTTCCCTTTTTAAGATCAAATTTTCCAAAAAATCATCTGGATACACAGAATGCAAAAATTTAGAATTAAACTGCCTTTTACTATAACAAATCCCATTTATACATATATCTTTGCTTATTTTAAGTTCAAGCGCCAAAGAACCCGCATTAAAAAGCTGAACTTGCAAATCATCTCCAAAACGCCTAATAAACCCATTATCTGCATATTTTAAATTGGGAGTTTTTATAAGCATAAAGATACTTTGACTTTCAGTCACCTTTGGGCTAAGAGAACAAGATACAAAAAAAAGCATAACCAAAACCAATACTAAACTTCGAATTATAAATCCTTTAAATCAAAATAGATGCCTATTATACAGATAAAACAATTAAAATTTTTTAAAATTTAGCTCTTATTAAGTAATGCGAGGGTATAATTTCACCCTCAATTAAAAATGTTGGCCCATTCGTCTAGCGGTTAGGACACCGCCCTTTCACGGCGGTAACACGAGTTCGAGTCTCGTATGGGTCACCATTGTTTTGGACTTTTAGACCACTTTGGCGTCTAAACGTACTAAGCTTTAGGTCAATTTCATCCATTTCGGATTTGGTAAATTTTGCGTATTTTTGAAAAAGCATCTGGTACTCGCTTATTCTGGAAAACAAAAACCATTATAGCTATTTCCTTTAATTCTCTTGATATGGTAGATTTGTGTACCCCTATATTTTTATTATAATCTGTTATAGATAAATCTTACTTAATTAAAACATAAATCTAGTATCATTTCAAATGAAATAAATACTCATATTTGGCTGGATTTGATTTTATAAACAAAGATAAAAATGGAAATTTTGGAGATTGAAAAGGAGCGAGGCGTGATTGAAGATATTAGTCATATTACTATTATTGTAAAAGATTTGCAAAGGTCATCAAAACTTTTTTGTGATGGGCTTGGAGCTAAAGAGATTTATGATAGTAAAGATAAAAATTTTTCTATTTCTAGGGAAAAATTCTTTGAGCTTGGTGGGGTATGGTTTGTAACTATGGAAGGCAAACCAATAGAAAAGTCATACCGTCATATAGCATTTAAGGTGAGTAGAGATTCTTTGCAGGCGTATAGGGAAAAACTAACCAAATTGGGAGCAACTATTATTCCTTCAAGAAACAGGATTGAGGGAGAAGGCGATTCATTATATTTTTATGATTATGATAATAATTTTTTTGAATTACACGCAGGGACACTAGAAGAACGATTGGCAAAATACAACTCCAAGTAGATAGATAGTTTTGTGAATTTGCTCGATACCGTCACTTGATGGGTGAAGTATAGATTTCGAGTACAAACATTTTAGTTCTTTAGTGGGCCAGATGTTGCTAATTTTTTTGAGCACTTAGCACAAAATCCTTTTAAAGTCATACTTGTTACATGACATCCTTCCATTTCAAAGGGAACTTTTGTCTTGAAGCATACTATTTCATGACAAAGTTCACAGATAAAATGGGCGTGCTTGCTTTCGCCTATTTCATAATGCCAAACTCTGTTTTTTGATTCAAATTTATTTATGATACCTTTTTTTTCAAAAATTATCATATTTCTATAAAAGGTTGCCTTATCTAGGGAGAGTTTTTCTTTTATTTGATCATAGTTTACAGGGGAATTGCTTTTAAGTAAAAGTGAAAGTATAGCGCATCTAGTATCGGTTATTTTTAGGTTTGATTTGGTTAAGATTTCCCTTGCTTTTTTATGCATTTTTATCCTTTTAGGGCGATATTTTACACTTTTTAAACATAATTTTTAATTAAGGTGCAACTAAGTTGCATTTGTGTACAATTTCTTGAAATTTTATCGGAGAAATAAATGAAAAAAAATTTAATTTTTTTTATATTTTTAGGCGTTAGTTTATTTGCTAAGCAAAGTATAAGTGTTAGTATCTTGCCTCAAAAATATTTTCTAGAACAAATTGCCGAAAATACCTTAGACATTAATGTTTTAGTTCCTCCTGGAGCATCCCCTGCTACCTATGAGCCAAAACCAAGACAAATGGAAGAGTTGGAAAAAAGTGATATATATTTTGCCATTGGCGTCCCCTTTGAGAGGGTTTGGCTTAAAAAATTTAAAGAGATTTTTCCAAAACTTCAGATCGTAAAAACCCAAGAAGGCGTAGAAAAGATTGCCATGAAATCCCACAATCCACATTCCCATGATGATAAAAAAATCCTTGATCCACACATTTGGCTCGATCCTATACTTGTGAAAATTCAAGCAAAAAATATGGTAAAAGCACTCATAAAAAAATATCCACAAAACAAAGCTTTATATGAAAAAAACCTAAATGCTTTCAACAAAAAATTAGACAATCTAGATGCAAAAATCAAAAATATACTAAAAAATAAACAAGGAAAAACCTTTTTAGTCTATCATCCCTCATGGGGATATTTTGCAAAAAGATATGGTCTAAATCAGCAAGCAATCGAGATAGAGGGCAAAAAACCAAGATCTAAAGATTTGCAAAAAATCATAAATGAAGCAAAGGAAAAAAATATACCCTCAATCTTAGTTCAACGCCAATTTTCCCAAAAAAGTGCAAAGGTGATAGCCTCTCAAATAAATGGCAAAGTTATTTCCATAGACCAGCTTTCACCCAAATGGGAAGAAGAACTTATAAGAACAGCCAAGATCTTAGAAAAAACGCTCAAATAATGAAAAAATTTTTTGGCTACATCTAAATTTTAGGAGCATAGATGTATGATATTATTTTAGAAAATGTGGATTTTACCTATGATAGGCAAAAGGTTTTGGAGAATATAAATTTTTCCCTTACAAGAGAGGATTTTTTAGCCATAATAGGACCAAATGGAGGCGGAAAATCTACCCTTTTAAAGTTAATTTTAGGACTTTTAGATCCAAACAAAGGCAAGATCTCAATCTTTGGTAAAAATCCTAGATATAACAAAAATATCCTATCTTATGTTCCTCAAAATACAAATGTAAATCAAATATTTCCAATCACTAGCCTAGAAGTTGCCCTGATGGGACGACTTGGCAAAAAGGGTTTGGGATTTTACTCAAAAGAAGACAAAAAAAAGGCTAAAGACGCTTTAGAAAAGGTGGGAGTTGGGGACTTGGCGGATGAGCATATTTCAAATCTATCGGGCGGTCAAAGGCAGAGGGTTTACATAGCAAGGGCATTATGTTGCGAAGCAAAGCTTATTTTACTTGATGAGCCAACCTCTAGCATAGATACGGATGGGCAGATCCAAATTTATAAGCTACTAAAAGACTTAAACAAACATCTAGGTATAATAGTTGTTAGTCATAACATAAATATTTCTGTTAGTTTTGCTAACAAAGTTGCCCACGTAAATAAAAATTTATACATGCATGATGTTGCAAATTTAAAGGCAAAACAAAATATCATAGATAACATAAAAAGCACAAACAACCACCTTTGTCCAGTGGAAATCATCACCCAGAGCACTTGCAATAACCCAGCCCACCACGAGGAAATATAATGGATATACTAAGTTTAGACTTTTTTCAAAATGCCCTAATTGCGAGTATTTTAGTTAGCATTTCATGTGGAATTTTAGGGGTTTATGTGGTTATAAATCGCATGGTTTTTCTCAGTGGAGGCATAGCTCATGGGGCTTATGGCGGAGTTGGTATAGCTTTTTTTCTAGGGTTTGAGCCACTTTTGGGTGGGGGAGTTTTTGCCCTATTGTTAGCTTTTTTGATAGGTTTAATCACCCTAAAAAATAAACAAAATACAGATGCAATCATAGGAGCTATTTGGGCTTTAGGTATGGCTATTGGTATTATTTTTACCGATATAACACCTGGATATAATGTGGATTTGATGAGTTATCTTTTTGGTGCAATATTAAGTGTTTCCCAAATAGATATAACAGCAATGGCTAGTGTTAGTGGAGTGGTTATCTTAGTTTCACTGCTTCTTTATAGAAAATTGCAAGCCATGAGCTTTGATAGCGAATTTGCACTTTTAAGGGGTATTAGAGTAAACATACTTTACTTTTTACTCTTAGCATTGGTGGCTTTGTGTATAGTTGTTAGTGTTAGGACCGTTGGTCTTATCTTGGTTATAGCCTTGCTTACCATCCCACCTTTCATAGCCCAACTTTTTAGCAAACATTTAAGCTCCATGATAATCCTCTCCACACTCATATCATGCTTTTTTTGCCTTAGTGGACTTTTTATCTCCTACTTTCTAAATGTAAGCTCTGGGGCAAGCATTATACTTTTAGCTTCTTGTGCATTTTTCTTGGTTTTGGGGTATAAGAGGTTTGTTTCACAATAATACATTAAGCCCAATTTTCTATCTTTAAATTTGGGATAAATTCAAAACCTTTTTGGTTATTTGTAACCAAGATAGATTTATTGGATATGGCTATACTTGCTATATCCATATCTTTATCGCCTATTTGTTTTTTATTGTTTTGATTTATGTAAGCTCTTATTTTTCCATATTCTTTTGCACTCTTTTCATCAAAAGGTAAAATATTATTCTCAAAAAACGTGAGAAATATGCTTAATTTTATCGAATTTTCACTTTTTTGTTTAGAATTTTCAACACCATAAAAAAGTTCCGATACGCTTGGAGTAGATATAAAGATTTCATCCCCCTTGTGCTCATTAAGCTTTTTTAAAACACCAATCGGACTTTTATTGATTATGTAAATGCAAATATTTGTATCTAGCAAGTATCTCATATCTAAATCTCAATCAAAATATTTAGCTCTTTTTTGAGGTGGCAACTTTGATACTTCCATATCATCACTCTTTATATTTTCAAGCTTATCAAAAAGCAAGTCCCACTTGCTTTGATCTATCTTTGGCGAAATTACAATTTTATTGTTATCTTGATAAATAATCACTTCTTTGTAATTGCTAACATCTATATCCTTAGGAATCCTCACAGCAAGAGAATTTCCACTTTTAAATATCTTTGTATTGTAAGTTTGCATTTTCAATCCTTGTATATACAATATCTAAAAATAAGTATATACTAGCATTTATAAAAAAAGCTTATAGAATTTTTATACACTGACTAAACCCTCAATTAAACCCTAAACCACAATTTTTTCAAAACAAAAAATAAAACATTGTAAATTTTAATAAAGAAAGGGTTAAATGTTATAATCTTTTATTTATTGCACGCCAATGTTCAAAGGAAAAGTATGCACTATAAACATTTAACCTTACAACAAAGATATCATATTGAAGCTTCTTGTGCTTACACTCTCTTTGAGATAAAAAGGCAGGGTTTAGTCAAAAAGACATAGCAAAAGAACTAAATGTTCATCCTTCAACTATAAGTAGAGAACTAAAAAGAAATAGTAGTCTCATCATGAAACGCTACACTGCCAATAAAGTTCAAAAGATAGCACAGACAAGAAGATATTATACTTCATCCATATCAAACAAAAAGATGACTAATGATCTTAAAAATATATCAAGCTAGATTGGTCTCCTAAACAAATATCAAATAGACTAAAACTATATGAAAACATACATATTTCACACACTAAGATATATGAGTTTATCAAAGAAGACAAGGCTAAAGGAGGTTCTTTGTGTACTCATCTTAGATTTTATAGATTTAGAAAA
>PDPI01000001.1 GCA_002746565.1 Pseudomonadota bacterium
GATTTTATTGATTTTAAACTAAACTCTTATGCTTCGCTTGTAACTTACAAAGCCTCTTTAAGCCAAATGATTCACAAACAAGCCCTCATTTTAGGAACTCCACTTGAGCTGTATCTAGCAAAATCTTTCATAAAAGGTAAGGCAAAAAATCAACTTAATTTTTTAAAATATCTAAACAAATACCATGAGAGCTTAGATATTCACATTAAAAAAATTCAAAAAAACATAAAACTCATAAAAACTACCTCAAATAAAGAGCAACTTTTGGGTTATGAGGGAAGCGTTTCGGCTTTGTATTGGGATGGGATAAGGGTTGTGCTTAAGGTGGATTTTGAAAAACGCATAACTTTAGGGGCAAGAGATGTGGTAAATTGCTCACTAAACTACGCTTATGCTTTGCTTTATGGGTGCGTTCAGCACGCTTTAGTTCAAGCGGGATTAAGCTTAAATATTTCTTATCTTCACGCCCTTGATAAGCAAAAACCCACTTTAAGTTTTGACCTCATTGAAGAGTTTAGAGTTTTTATGGTAGATAGGGTTGTGGTGTCCATGTTAAATAAAGAAGAGCCTTTAAAACTAGGTAAAGATGGGCTTTTAACAAAACCTTCAAGGCTTCTGTTAGCAAAAAATATAAAAGAAAAATTAGGAAGCTACACCATGTGGAAAAAAACTTCCATAAAGTGCCAAAATATCATACAAACCCAAGCCTACAACCTATCTCACAGCATAAATGAAAACAAAGAAAATTACAAGCCATTTATAGGAAAATTTTAATGAGATACTTAATAACTTACGACATAAAAGATGACAAAAAACGAAAAAAGATAAGCGATATGCTAGATGGTTTTGGAGCAAGGGTAAATTTTTCAGTCTATGAATGTGAAATAAGCAAAAGCAAACTAGCTCACTTAAAAAGCGAGATAGAAAAACTTGTGGATAAAAAACAAGATAGCGTAAGGTTTTATTTTCTTTGTGAAAATTGTTTGAGCAAATCGTATGAACTTTGCGATAGAGGCGAGATTTTTTCTCCTATAACGATGGATTTTTGATTTGCGAACTTTTTTGGGCGTATTTTAGGCTTTTTGTGCTAAAATACCTTCATAAAAGTTAGCAAAAGTATAAAATGTACTTTTTCATTTTTGAGATTTGCGAACTTTTAGTTTTTTCTAAGTTTTAAAGCCCCATTTTTAGGCACTTTTTAAACTTAAATTTAACTTAAAAATAGAAATTGAGGATTTTTTGTCTTTTTTAAAAAACATTTGCGAACTTTTTTAAAAACCAAAAGCCCACAATTTCAAGCTCTTTAACGTACCATTGTTAAAAACTATGAAGTTGCAAAATGAAAACAGAGATACATTTGCGAACTTTTTAACCAAACACCACAAAAAGGAAGCATTAAGACAATATTCGCTAAAATCAACTTCTCAAAAGATGGATTTGAAGGCTATTCCCGACTTTAGGGGATTAAGACCCTCTAAGGCTTTCAAGGCTTCTTTGTAAGCCTTATATTTTACATGCAAGACCCGACTTTAGGGGATTAAGATCTCATACGAGGGAATATGTCGTCCTTATTAATGTATTTCACATACCCTACTTTGAGGAGATTATGACTTATTTCGAATTACTTTAAAAAATGACATTTAAATAATACGATTTGATTTAAGAAATGGGAAATGTTGAGAAAAATGTGAGACAGTTCACATTTTTAGTTTTGGAGTCAAAACGTTGTGCTTTGATATTATTGAAACATAAAATAAAACCTGAGAGAAGTAAGCATGTGCTGATTGATTTGGTAAAATATGCTAGATTTACCAATCAAAAATAGCCCAATTTCTCTGCTTTGCAATCGCTCTTAGCTTTGCATCTGGATTTACGCAAAAAGCTTTATTGGCGTATTCTAAAAGGGGTAGGTCATTTATGCTGTCGCTGTAAAAGTTTATCTTTTTGGGTTTTAGATCCTTTTGTTTTAGCCATTGTTTTAGACATTCTATTTTGCCCTCTTTGTAGCTTAGGGGGATTTCGTATGTGCTTGTGAATCTTTGGTTTTTTACTCTCAAGCGTATTCCTATACATTCATCAATGCCAAGCATTGTTGATATGGGTTTTACTATAAATTCTGGAGTAGCTGAGATGATTAGTTTGTGTTTGGCTTTTTTTATGATCTTTAGGGCTTGTTTGTGGATGATTGGTTTGATTTTTTGATCTAAAAAATTTGGCATTAAATCTTCTATATCTTTTAGGGTTAAGATGCTTAAAGCATCTAGGGCAAAATCAAGATATTCATCCATATTAAGTTTACCCTGAGCGTATAAATCCATAAGGATTTTATCTTTTTTCACAAAGTCGTCGTTTAGGATTTTAAGCTCAAGTAAGTATTCGTGCCAAAGTTCGTTGCTATCCCCATTTAAAAGGGTTTTATCAAGATCATATACATCTAGGCACATTTTGCTTTTCTTAGATAAAATCTTTTAAAATATTCGTGCAGATACAGAGACAATATTATAACTCCACTTCCAAGGGCTAGTAAAAAATAATCCGTTGGTTTTTGCCAAATAACTAGATTTACGATCAGCCCTGCTGGCACAAGGGCGTTATTCATGATGGCTAAAACTCCTGCATCTACCATGGTTGCACCCTTATTCCACAAAAAGTACCCTGCCCCGCTTGCTACTATTCCAAGCCACAGAAGTACTGCCCATTGGCTTGGGTTTGGAGATATTTTTTCTAAATTTCCAAAGATTACAAATGCCAAAACTGCAACTATCAAAGCCCCAAAATGAAAATATCCAAACACCTCTTTTTGGTTGATGTTTTTATGTTTTTCCATAACTTTTTTATAAGCACTCTGTCCTAGTGCAAAGCAAAAATTTGCCCCTTGAACCATTAAAAAGCCTATTATAAAACCGCTATTTACCTCATGATAGCGTATGATGTAGGCTCCAAAAACTGCTACAGCAGCACTTATGAGGTATAAGGAGCGAAATTTTTTATTGAAAGCATCATAAATCAAGGTTACATAAATTGGCGTGAAAATGGTAAAAAGAACCACTTCAGGCACTGATAAAAATAAAAAAGAATTATAAAAAAACATATACATCAAACCGATTTGAATTATGCCAATACCCATGATTTGAAGTTTAAGCAAACCCGAGATGCCGCGAAACTTTGTGAAGGGCAAAAACACCAAACTAGCCAATCCCACACGAACCAAAACCGCAAAATAACTATCCACGCGCCCTGCTAAAAATTCCCCTATAAAACTAAACGAAAACGCCCAAAAAGCTGTTACTAAGATCAAATATCTCAAAATATTTCCTTAAATTTTTGCGTAATTTTAGCAAAATAAATCTCATAAAAGGATAAAATTCTCCACATATTTTAATATAAAAGATGTATTATGATCTAATAAATAAAAAAGAAAAATTAGCTAAATTGCATGCATTAAAAAATCTTGGCACTGACGAAATGACATAAAAATAAAAGGTATTTTGAAAAAATGTTTACCCTACTAGTTATCTGTTTTCCGTAATCCGCAATCCGTTCTCGGCACTGACTAAATCCCTATTTAGTCAGTGCCAACATCTTTGTGAAAACTTTTTTTAATAAAAAAATGCTATCATTAGGGAAAAAATTTAGGTTTTCAAATGAAATTTATATTAAAAACTTTTTTATTGTTATTTATTGCGTTTGCATTTCAAGGGTGCATAGTTGGAACAGCTGTTTCTTTTCCCATTAAGATAACGGGTAAGGTTTTAAACGTTGTAACTCCCGATGTGGTGGGCGATACCGTATCTTTTACGGGTGAGGTTGTAGATGCAGCCATTCCTTTTTGATTTAAGATTAGCTTAAAAACCTAAGCCCTTCTTCCCCAACGCTTATGGCACCTTTTTCTTGCAAGGAAGTTAGGGCTCTTTTGTAAACCTTTTTGCTCAAACCAAATAAACTTTCGATTTGTGCTGGTGGGGATTTGTAATTGCATTTGAGGGTGTAGTTGTTTTGCCTTAATGCTTGCAGTATTTTTTCCTCTGCTTGACTATCTTTTAGATCTTTGCCTATTGGCTGGAGTGATGCGTCTATTTTTCCGTCTTTTCTTGTTTGTTTTATGTAGCCTATTTTTTCATCTCCTACGTTTACGACTTCAAAAATCTCGTTTTCGTAAAGCATGGCTTCATGTTTATTTTCAACTATGACTTTATATCCAAGGGGTGTTTTGGCGACCACAAAAAGTTTCACTTTTTCGTTTTTTTGGTAAAATGGCTTTTTGTGGGAGAGAAATTTTCCAAATTTTTCAACACCGATCAATCTTTGGGTTTGGAGATCTTGGAGTACTTTTATTACCCTTTTTTGACCTATTTGAAAGGGAGTTTTTTGGTATTTTTTAGGTACAAAAAGATGTTTTGGCAAACCCCAATCCAAAAATGCTCCAAAATCTGCCACATCTACAACTTCCAAAAAAGCAAATTCATCTAATCTTACATAAGGCATGAGGGTCGTGGCGATAATCCTATCATCGCTATCATGGTAGATAAAAACGTCCATTTCGTCGCCTATATCGTATTTGATATTTACATAGGCATTTGGTAGTAAAACTTCGCTTTCATCTTTTGCTCCTAGGTAAAAGCCCTGTGGTTCTTTTCGGTTTATTTTTAGGGAGTTTAATTTCCCGATTTGTATAGTTGCTTCCATGTGTTTTCTTTATATAAATTGGTCCTCATTTTAGTGCTTTTTGGGTTAAAAGCCCATAAAATTTTTATATGTAAACAAAATCAAACCATTTTTTTGCTAAAATAAGCTCTTTTAAGGAGAGAATAAATGAATATTTCTTTAGCCATCTTAGCAGCTGGTTTTGGAACAAGGATGAAATCATCCACCCCAAAAGTTTTGCACAAAATAAGCGGACAAGAGATGATTTTCCACATCATAGAAGAGGCGAAAAAATTAAGCGATGATATACATGTGGTTTTATATCATCAAAACGAACTTATAAAAGAAAAAATACAAACAAATTTTAAAAATATAAACTACACCATTCAAGATCACCAAAATTTTCCTGGAACTGGTGGAGCTTTAAGGGGGATGGAGTTTAAAAATCAAAAGGTTTTAGTCCTTTGTGGAGATATGCCTTTGGTTAAAAAAGAGGATTTGGAAGATTTTTTAAGGCAAAAAGAAGATGTGGTTATGAGTGTTTTTAAGGCACAAAATCCCCAAGGTTATGGCAGAGCTATTTTGGATGAGAATTTACATGTGAAAAAAATAGTCGAAGAAAAAGATGCAAATGATGAAGAGAAAAAAGTAAGAAGTGTCAATGCTGGAGTTTATCTTTTTGATAGGGATTTTTTAAGCTCAAACCTACCCCTTTTATCCAATAACAACGCCCAAAAAGAATACTATCTAACGGATTTGATAGAAAAAGCAAATAAAATCGATCTAGATGTAAAAGCTGTCTTTGTGGATGAGGATACTTTTATGGGGGTTAATTCTAAAGTGCATCTAGCCCGCGCGGAAGAGCTAATGCAAAAGCGTCTAAAAGAAAAATTTATGAATGATGGCGTTATCATGCGACTGCCAAATACCATCTACATCGATAAAAAAGCCAAAATTTTAGGTGAATGTGTGATAGAAAATGGGGTTAGCATAGAGGGTGAATGTGTGATAGAAGATTGTCATATAAGGGCAAATTCTGTTATAGAAAGTAGTCAGATCTCAAATTCATCCATAGGTCCAATGGCAAGGATTCGCCCACAAAGTGTGATAAAAAATACTCATATTGGCAATTTTGTAGAAGTTAAAAAATCTATTTTAGATGGGGTAAAAGCCGGGCATCTAAGTTATCTTGGAGATAGCGAGATTGGAGAGGGAACAAATGTTGGATGTGGGACTATCACTTGTAATTATGATGGGGTCAAAAAGCATAAAACCATCATAGGTAAAAATGTTTTCATAGGAAGCGATACTCAGTTTGTAGCCCCCATTAAGGTTGAGGATGAAGTTATCATAGCAGCTGGAACTACCCTTACAAAGGATGTAAAAAAGGGTTCCCTAGCCATAAATAGAGCTCCACTAAAAATGCTTGAGGGATTTTATGAGAAGCATTTTAATAAGGGTAAATGATGAATTTACTAGAGGGTAAAAATATCCTAGTTTGTGTTAGTGGAAGCATAGCTATTTATAAGAATTTGGAGCTTATTCGCCTTTTTGTAAAAAGTGGAGCAAATGTAAAGGTTTTGATGAGCGAGGGTGCTAAGCGATTTATAACTCCCCTTACCTTTGAGGCTATTTCTGGGCAAAAAGTTTTACATAAAAAAAGTGAAAGCTGGAGCGATGAATACAATCATATAAAAATAACAAAAAATGTAGATCTTGTTGTTCTAGCCCCCGCATCTGCAAATACCATAAATAAATTCTCTTGCGGGATTGCCGATACCTTATTAACCCAAACCCTTTTAGCAAACAAAAAGCCACTTTTGCTAGCTCCTTCTATGAATACAAATATGTATATTGACCCATCTACACAAAAATCCCTAAAAAAACTAAAAAAAAGAGGGATTAAGATAGTTGAACCTGTTTTTAAAAAATTAGCTTGTTTGGATGAGGGAAATGGGGCTTTGGCGGATGTTTGGGATATATTTTATTTTGCATCTAGAATCTGCTTGAGGGATGATTTTTGGAAAAATAAAAAGGTTTTGGTAACTGGTGGAGGGACTAGAGAGAGGATAGACGATGTGAGGTTTATAGGCAATTTTTCAAGTGGAAAAATGGCTTATAATCTAGCTTTAAGCCTTTTTTTAAGGGGTGCTAAGGTAAGATTGCTTACAAGTAAACCTAAAAATGCACCTTTTAAAGTTGTGCAATTTGACGATACTAAAACCTTAGATCTGATGATGAAAAAATTTTCCAAAAAAAGCGATTATTTATTTATGGCGGCCGCTGTTAGCGACTATAAACCTAAGGTTTTTACTAAAGGTAAGCTTAAAAAGAAAGATATGGGTAAGGAATGGAGTTTAGATCTAATTCAAAACGAGGATATTTTAAGCAAAATTGATAAAAAAAATCTAAAAGTGATTGGTTTTAAGGCAGAATTTGATAAACAAAATGCCCTCATAAATGCAAAAAATATGCTTGAAAATAAAAATCTAGATGCGGTTTGTTTGAATATTTTGGGCGGGGATGTAAACTTTTCAAGCGAGGTTTCTAGGATGAGTTTTATCACAAAAGATGATATTAAAGAAATTGGGCTTAAAAGTAAGCTAGAAGTTGCCTTTGATATAGTTGATTTTTCAAAAAAACTTGGAAAAGATATAAAAATTTAAATGAAAAGTTGTTAAAATGCGCGCGAAAAAAATCTTAAAAGGCTTTATAAATGTCCTCTAAAAATACCCTCAATCACCTAGCTATCATAATGGATGGAAATGGACGCTGGGCTGAAAAAAAAGGCAAAATACGCACTAAAGGACATGAAGAGGGTGCAAAAAATGTACGCAAAATAACCGAATATGTGGCAAAAAGCGATATAAGATTTTTAACTCTTTACGCCTTTAGTACGGAAAATTGGAATCGTCCTGAAGCTGAAGTAAAATCTTTGATGAAATTGCTTGAATATTTTTTAAAAAAAGAAAGAAAAACCCTTGTGAAAAACAATATAAGATTTAGATTTATAGGTGATATTTCAAATTTTTCGCAAAAATTAAAAGATGAACTTTTAAAAAGTATTGAAGTAACTAAAAATTGCACTGGATTAACTCAAATTTTGGCATTAAATTATGGTTCAAAGGATGAGATTGCAAGGGCGGTTAAAAGATTGCTAGAAAAAGCCGAAGAAGTAAGCGAAGAAAATATAAGTAAAAATTTAGATACAAGTTTTGCAGGGGATGTGGATTTGCTCATACGCACAGGAGGTCAGATGAGATTGTCAAACTTTTTGCTTTGGCAAAGCGCTTACGCTGAACTTCGATATACAGATACTTTGTGGCCTGAATTTAGATGCGAAGAATTGGATGAGATTATAAATTTATACAAAAAAGTACATAGGAGATTTGGGGGATTATGATAATATTTTTTATACTTTTAGGTCTTAGTATTGGTTCTTTTTTGAATGTGGTAATACTAAGAATGCCTGAAAACAAAAGCATAGCTCACCCCTCTTCCCACTGCCCAAAGTGCCATAAATCCTTAAAATGGTATCACAATATCCCCTTTTTTTCCTGGCTTTTTTTAGGTGGCAAATGTGCCTATTGCAAAGGTAAAATAAGCATCCAATACCCACTCATCGAAATTCTTTGCTCCCTTATTTTTGCCTTTTGTTTTCTAAAACAAGGCCACTTGCTTTCATCCATCATTTATGGGACGCTTTTTTCAGCACTTTTAGCCCTTTCTGTTATAGATCTAAGGTATAAAGCAGTTCCAGATAATCTAAGCATACCAACCATGCTTTTGGCATTTTTTGCAAATCCTCCCCTTTTTACCCTAAAATATGGACTACTTTTTGCCGGTGGTTTTGCACTTTTAAGAATGATAGTTTCATTTCTTATCAAAAAAGAAGCCATGGGTGAAGCTGACATCATTATAGCTGCTATCATAGGCTCAGTTTTGGGCTTAAAGCTAGGTTTAGTTGCTATTTATATTTCCGCCCTTATCTCGCTTCCCATCTTTTTTATAGTTAGAAAAAAGGATTTTGAACTACCTTTTATTCCATTTTTGGTTTTGGGTTTGGCTATCTCTTATGCTTTTGATGATCAGCTTCTTGAACTTTTAGGAAAATGGTATGGGTAGTGTAGCTAGATATTTATTGCAACATTTTGCAAGTACCTTTCTTTCGCTCTTTGGTACACTTTTTTTTATAGTCTCAATCATATTTTTTATAAAAATGGCTCGCGTTACTGCCATTGTGGAAGTGAGTTTTTTTGAACTTGGCAAACTTTATCTTTTTGTTTTGCCCCAAATTTTGCTTTTTACCCTACCCTTATCTTTTTTTATAGGTATTTGTCTTAGTCTTTTTAGGCTTTCAAAGGAAAATGAGACTATTGTTTTATTTACACTAGGCTATTCACCGCTTAAAATTGGTACTTTTTTTGGCATTTTGTCTCTTTTGATAAGTGTTGCTTTGCTTATAAATTCTTTAGTTTTGATACCCATTTCAAATCAATTAAACCTAAATTTTTTAGACTTTAAAAAAAATGAAGCAAAGCTTAATTTAAAGGCTAGCGAATCTGGACAAAGTTTTTCCGATTGGATAATATTTGTCAATAAAAGTAGAGAAACAAAAAATAAAAAGATTTATGATGATGTTATCATGTATAAAATTCCTGATAAAAAACAAAACGAGAAATTTATCCTCTCTTCAAGTGCAAATATCCTAAACGAACAAGGGCAGTTAAGCCTTAGGTTAAAGAAGGGCAAAGCCTATGACATAAGCCCAAAAAGCATACATGCAGCCCAATACAAAAACCTTATAATTCGCACAAAAAGCAATAGTAAGATAAGGTCGGTTAATTCCATATTTGATTATTGGAAGCAGATTAGTTCCAATAAAAAAAGAGCCAAAAATTTTGCCCTTTATGTGTTAATTTCCATTTTTCCACTATGTACTTTTTTGTTTGCCATTAGTTTTGGCATAGTAACTTATAGATATCAAAAAAATGAAATTTATGGGCGAGTTTTTGGGGTTATAATAGCTTATTTTACCCTAACGGCAGTTTTATCAAGGTATTATCCCTTGCAAGGAATTGGATTTATATTTTTGATTTTTACTCTTGTTTCTTTAATATTTTTCCGCAAAAAGATTTTGGCATATTATTGATGAGAATTTATCTTAAAATAAGCTATGATGGAAGTAAGTTTCAAGGCTTTCAACAACAAACTTCCACAAAAAATACCATCTTAAATAAGCTTATTTTAGCCCTAAATGCCCTTGGCATAAAAGATGTGCCAGTTGGAAGTGGAAGAACTGATAAGGGGGTTCATGCCTCAAATCAAGCCTTGCATCTAGATATCCCACCCTTTTGGAGCGATCTAAAAAAACTAAAAATTATGCTAAATAGACATCTAAATCCTCATATACATGTAAAAAAAATTTACCATGTAAAAAAAGACTTTCACGCTAGGTTTAGCCCCATTAAAAGGGAATACAGATATATTTTTTATCATGGAGAATTTAGTCCTTTTTTGAGCTCCTATGTGCATTTTTATCCAAGCTTTGATATGGAGAGATTAAATGATATTTTAGAGCTTTTTAAGGGGCGTCATGATTTTGAATATTTTAAAAAAAATGGAAGTGAGAGTAAAAATTTTATCAGAGAAATTTATAATATCAAAGCCCTACCCCACAAAAATAAAACTATTGTTATCATACAAGCTGATGGCTTTTTACGTTCGCAAATTCGCATGATAATCTCAGCGGTTTTAAAAGTTTATGAGGGCAAGCTTACTCATAAACAAATAAAAGATCAATTAGATCTAAAAAGCATACATACGGAAACTTTAAGTCCTGCAAATGGACTTTATCTTCATAGGGTTTTTTACCCAAAAGATATTTACAAATAAATATTAATTTTTAATTTTTTTAAAATAGTAAAAGATTAAAAACACCAAAACCAAGATGACTAAAAGAGCAGTTATTAGGCTTAGATATTCTTTGATAATTTCTTGGTTTTGCCCTAAAAAATACCCAAGAGCCACCAGGATAAAAACCCAAATCCCAGCGCCCAAACTTGTATAGATGCTAAATCTAAAAATATTCATCTTCGAAAGCCCAGCAGGTAGGGAAATGTATTGTCTAATGCCAGGAATTAGTCTGCATGTGAAAGTTGCAACTTCCCCATGGGTGTTAAAAAATTTATCAAATTTGTTCAATCTTTCTTCACTTATGCCAACATATTTTCCATATCTTATTAGGGCATTCCGCCCAAGATATAAACTCAAATAATAATTAAATAAAGCCCCAGCAAGGGAACCTAAAATCCCCATAAAAA
Source organism: Pseudomonadota bacterium (assembly GCA_002746565.1). Classification (GTDB taxonomy): domain Bacteria; phylum Campylobacterota; class Campylobacteria; order Campylobacterales; family Campylobacteraceae. Next base: position 10,968 of record PDPI01000001.1, read on the forward strand.
TAGCCATAAAAAAGTTCATTTCCCCTTTAAATGCCAAATATCCAGCAGGTATCATGACAACCTCGCTAGGAAATGGAAAAAATGAGCTTTCTAAAAACATTAGTAAAAATATCCCAAGATAACCCCAAGAACCAAGGGTTTGAACAAGAAAATTTATAATTTCAGACATGAAAAACCTTTTTGGATATGGATTTTATTTTGTTATTTTAGCAAAATTAGAATTTTTTATAAATTAATGTTGTAAAAAATATTTCTAAATCTATAAGTCATTGACTTATAGAATATAAAAAGATATAATCTCATCATGGAAATAATAGAAACATCAATCTATACACAAAATATAATAAAGCTTTTAAGCGATGAAGAATACCTAGAATTGCAAAATTTTCTTGTGTCAAATCCAAAGGCTGGAGATGTAATACAAAATTCAGGTGGATTGAGAAAACTTAGATGGAAGCTAAAAAATAAAGGTAAAAGTTCAGGTATAAGAAATATATACTATTTTTATGAGCAACAAAGCAAGTTGTATATGATTTATGTTTATAAAAAAAGTAAGAAGGATGATTTGACTCCAGATCAAATTAAAAAATTGAAAAAAGCATTTTTAGGAGAATGAAATGGATATGGAAAATTTTGATAGACTGCTTTTGAGTGCCAAAGAAGCAAAAAGGATAATGGATGGAGAAAAAAAGCCAAGTAGAACATTTTTTATCCAAGAGCCAGATGCAAAGCAAATAAGAATAAAGCTTGCACTTTCGCAAGCTAAGTTTGCAAAGCTAATGAATATTAGCGTTCACACTCTTAGAAACTGGGAACAAGGCAGAAGAAAGCCACAAGGACCCGCAAAAGTTCTTTTAAATATTGCAAACAACAGCCCTGAAACGTTTATTTCTAGTTTTATCTCATAAGCTAAAGCCCCACTAATAGGGGCTTTAGGACTAAAATGCTGGAACTATGGCACCCTTATATTTTGTTTTAATAAACTTTTTTACAGCATCTGAAGTTATGGCTTTATTTAGGGCTTTTATTTTTAGGCTTTCTTCATTGCCTTTTTTAACTGCCACTATATTTGCATAGGGACTTTCCTTGCTCTCAATGGCAAGGGCGTCTTTTGTTGGGTTAAGTCCTGCATTTAGGGCGAAATTTGTATTTATAACGCTTATTGCCACATCGCCTAGGGTTCTTGGGGTTTGGGCTGCTTCAATTTCTACAAATTTTAAAGCCTTTTTGTTTTCAATGATGTCCTTTGGAGTTTTAAGGGCCTTGTTGTTTAGTTTTATAAGTCCATTGTCTGCTAAAACTTGCAAAGCACGTGATTCATTTGTTGGATCGTTTGGAATAGCAACCTTATCACCTTTTTTAAGTTCTTTTAGACTTTTTATCTTTTTAGAATACACTCCCATAGGCTCTATATGAACCCCAACGGTTTTAACCAAATGTGTGCCTTTTTTGGCATTAAATTCATCCAAATAAGGTGTATGCTGGAAAAAGTTTGCATCTAATTGCCCATCATCGACTGCCATATTTGGAATCACATAATCATTAAAAATTTTAATTTTAAGATCAAACCCAGCCTTTTTAAGTTCTGGCTTGATAACCTTCAAAATTTCCCCATGGGGAACTGGTGTTGCACCAACTATTATACTTTGTGATGCGTTAAGACCTAGTGCTAGACTAAGTGCTAGTAATATTTTTGAAATCTTCATCATTTCTCCTTTTTTATATTTTTTTAAATGAAATTTTAGGAATATTTTGCTAAAAAATGCTTTTCAAAATAGACCACTATGACTTCCAATGTTAATGGCAGTTAATACCAAAATTCCTTCATCTTTTTCATAAATTAGTACCAAATCTGGTCTCACATGACATTCTCTGAAACCCTTAAAGTTTCCCTTTAAAGCATGATCTTTATATTTTGGCTCTAAAATTTCATCGTTTGCTAGACGTTTAACGATATCTTTTATCAAATCAACTTCTTTTCTAAATTTTTTAAGATTTTTCTTGAAAGATTTAGAATAATAAACATCATACTTAGCCATTCATGATATCCTCAAACATCTTATCAACATCATTATAGGGTTTTATTTTCCCTAAACGTATATCCCGTTTTATCTGCTCTATTTCATCCCTTAAAGCTTTGGCTTTATTTGCTTTTTGTTTTTTTATTTTATAGGGTGTTTCTTTTTTAAAGGCATTTAGATCTTTTATAATTTTAATCAAAGCATTATCGGCATTTGGTATTGTTATGGTCATTTTTTCTCCTTTTTTAGCAAGATTATATCATTTTTTTATAAGTTTATAAACAAAATCCCCAAAACTTTGAAAAATTTGCACCATGATGAGTAAAACCACGACAGAGATATATAAAACTTCATTATCAAAGCCGTTATAACCCCTGTTTATGGCAACGGTTCCAACCCCCCCACCCCCAACAACTCCCGCCATGGCTGAAAATCCTACTATTACGATTAGGGTTACGGTTATGGTTGAGACTAAGCTTGGTAAGGCTTCGGGTAGGATGATTTTAAAAATTATCTGAAAATTTGTAGCTCCAAAGCTTTGAGCTGCTTCAACTAGTCCTGCATCAACCTCTTTAAAAGCACCTTCAATCAGCCTTGCTATAAATGGGGCTGCTCCTATGGTAAGCGGAACGATGGTTGCTGTTGTACCTATATTTGTGCCTACAAGAAGCTTTGTGAGTGGGGCGATGGCGACTATAAGGATGATAAAAGGAAATGAACGCAGGGTATTTGTGGTAAAATCTAAAAAGGTATAAAGTTTTTTATTTGGTTTTAGGCCTTTTTCGCCAGAAATTACAAGCAGTATCGCTAGGGCTAAACCTATAAAAAACGCCATTGTGGTTGAAAGTAGGCACATATAAAGGCTTTCCCAAATGGCATAGGGAAATTCATCCATAAATTTTTCATATATTCTTAAAGCAAATTCACTCATACTATCTCCCATAAAACACCGCTTTGTTTTAGATGATCTACGATAATTTTTTTATCATTTTCATTTATATTTATGACTAAATGTCCCACCACGCTTTCGTTTAATTTTTCAATATTTCCCCAGACTATATTAAAATTTACCCCTAGTTTTATGGCCATGCTTGTAATTAAACTTTGAAAAGCAACTTCTTTGGGAAAATAAAGCCTTATATTTATCCCATTCTTTGGCAAAATTTCTTCATGGGCTAGGAAGCTTTTCATTTTTTCATTTGGATTTAAAAAAAGCTCTTCTATCTTTCCATTTGCTATTATTTTTCCGTGCTCCAATAACATGGCCTTATCGGCTATACTTTTTACCACATCCATCTCGTGGGTAACTAAAACTATGGTAAGTCCTAACTCTTTATTTATCATTTTTAAAAGCTCTAAAATGGAAAGGGTTGTGTTTGGATCAAGGGCGGAAGTTGCCTCATCGCTTAGGAGTATTTTGGGCTCTAAAGTTAAAGCTCGGGCAACTGCAACTCGCTGTTTTTGACCTCCGCTAAGTTCATTTGGGTAGGATTTTATCTTATCGCTCAAGCCAACTAGATCTAGTAATTCTTTAACTTTTTTATCTATGCTGGATTTTGGATATTTCCAAACCCTCATGGGCATTGCCACATTTTCATAGACATTTTTTTGGCTCATTAGGGAAAAATGTTGAAAAATCATTCCCATTTCACGCCTAAGTTGCCTTAGTTTTTTTGGATCTAATCTTTTCACATCTTTACCAAAAACTTCGACCCTCCCCTTATCATAACTCTCAAGTCCATTTAGGCATCTTAAAAGTGTACTCTTTCCAGCTCCACTATGCCCAACGAGGGCATAAATCTCTTTTTCTTTTATGTGTAGGTTAATTCCACTTAAAACTTCAACTTCGCCGTAACTTTTGTGTAAATTTGAAATTTTTATCAAAACTTATCCTAAAGCATCTAGTTCGCTTTGAACTTTTTGCAACTTATTTTTAGCCTCATCAAGACCTTTTTGATTTTGCTCGATGACTTCTTTTGGTGCATTTTTTACAAAATTTTCATTTCCTAGCATCTTGGTTAATTTTTCAACTTCGGCATTTAATTTTTTCTCTTGGGATTTAAATCTATTTAAGATCGGCTCCAAATCAACTCCACTTAAAGGTATGAAAACCGCAAGATTATCACTCACATCTCCAACACAATTTTTTTGTTTTTCGTTTACGAATTCTATATTTTCAACCTTGGCAAGTTTGTTTATAAAAGCCCCATAAGTGCTTAAATCCACATCTTTATCTAGTTTGATAAAAGCACTTTTTATAGCTTTGTTTCCAATGTCTATGGTGGCTTTTGCCCTTCTAATGCTAACGATGGCTTCTATGGCAAGATTAAAAATATTTTCTATTTTTTCATCATTTTTTATATTTTGTGGATAGGGCATTATCATTATGCTCTTATCCTCTTCTAAACTAGTTCTACCAAGCTCATGATATAAATGCTCGGTTAAAAATGGCATAAATGGATGAAGCAGTTTCATAGCCTCTTTGAAAATCGCCCCAAGTTCACAAACAGCTTCTTTTCTAGCCTTACTTAGTTCTATACCCCAGTCGCAAAATTCATTCCATAAAAAGCGATAAAGAGTGGTAGCTGCGTCATTAAAGCGGTATTCATCTATGTATCTACGAACTTCTTTTGTAGCAAGATTAAACCTGCTTTGCATATAAAGTCCCAAATCTGTTTTGATTTTAAGTTTGTTCAAATCTGCAAATTTATCTCCATTTAAAAGTAAGTATTTAGATGCATTTACTAGTTTATTTGTAAAATTTCTAACTTGCAAAAGCATTTCATCACTCATCCTAATATCGCGACCCTGAACAGCCAGCATTGCCAAAGAAAAGCGTAAAATATCAGCACTATATTTATCGACCATATCAAGGGGATCTATAACATTGCCCTTGGATTTGCTCATTTTTGCACCATGCTTATCTTTTACAAGAGCGTGAAGATAAATATCCTTAAAGGGCAACTTTTTTAAAGCGTTTTCCCCTTGAAACATCATCCTTGCAACCCAAAAGAAAAGTATGTCAAAGCCAGTTATAATAAGGGTATTTGGGTAAAATTTTTCCAAATCCCCCTCAAACCATTTTTCGTTTTTGTAAGTTTCTCCATTGCCCCAGCCAAGGGTTGAAAAGGGCCAGAGACCCGAACTAAACCATGTATCAAGCACGTCTGGGTCTTGATAAAAATCATTTTTACCACATTTTGGACAGCATTTTGGCTTATCGGCTTCATCTGCCCATTGATGGGAGCAATAATTGCAGTAAAATACAGGTATTTGATGACCCCACCAAAGCTGTCTTGAGATACACCAATCCCTTAGATCTCTCATCCAAGCGTTAAAAGAGTTTATCCAGTGAGCTGGGTAAAATTCGCACAGATGCTCGTTTACCTTTTTGATAGCTTCATCGGCGATTTGTTTTTTTACAAACCATTGCTTTGAAATGTAAGGCTCAACCACATTTTTGCATCTATAACAATGTCCAACTTGATTTTCATAATCTTCTATCTTTTCTACAAAACCGCCATCTTCTAAGGCCTTAACAACCACATCTCTAGCCTCAAGCCTCTCAAGACCTTTAAACTTTCCACATTCTTCATTTAAGATCCCATTTTCATCAAAAATTGTTATAAATTCTAGATCATGGCGTTTTCCAACCTCGTAGTCATTAAGATCATGAGCGGGCGTAACCTTAACAAGTCCCGTACCAAATTCCATATCCACATGGTTATCAGTTATTATCTTGATTTTTCGTCCGATTATGGGTAAAACCACATTTTTACCGACTAAGTTCTTATATCTTTCATCTTTAGGATTTACCATAACAGCCGTATCGCCAAAATAAGTTTCAGGTCTAGTTGTGGCAACTACGATGTATCCTTCGCCCTCCTCTAAAGGATAGCGAATGTGGTAAAGTTTACCTTTATTGGTTTCATATTCAACCTCTATATCGCTCAAAGCTCCATCATGGGTACACCAATTTACCATGTAATTATCTTGAACTATGATTCCTTCATCGTAAAGCTTTACAAAGGCTTTTTTCACAGACTTTTTAAGTCCCTCATCCATGGTAAATCTTTCCCTACTCCATGCTGGACTTGCTCCTAGTGATCTCATTTGTCTAACTATATTTCCACCACTTTTGGCCTTCCATTCCCACACTTTTTCTAAAAACTTCTCTCGCCCTATTTCTTCTTTTTTAACCCCTTGCGCTAAAAGTTGCTTTTCCACCACATTTTGCGTGGCAATTCCCGCATGGTCTGTCCCTGGTTGCCATAAGGTTTGATAGCCATTCATTCTTTTATATCTTGTTATGATGTCTATTAGGGTGTTGTTAAAAGCGTGTCCGATGTGTAAATTTCCTGTAACATTTGGGGGTGGAAGCATGATGGAGAAATATTTATCTTTCTTCCAAATTTCCCTATTTCCATCTATCTCAAAATATCCCCTATCTTCCCAGATCTTATAATATTTCTTTTCAATCTCTTGCGGATTATAGTTTTTATCACTCACTTTCAAGCCTTTGGTGTAGTTTTTAAATCCGAGATTATACTTAAAATTTACTTTATGGGTGGTTAAATTGGGTAAATTTATACTAGCAATCAATTTTTTGATGAAAAATTGGAATAATCATTTACATGTATAGTTAAAATATGCTAGAATGACCCCTTATTAAAGTAAATAAAGGAAATTTTATGCTTTCAAAACGCATTGGGACACTTTCAGAATCCCTAACCATAGCCATAAGTGCACAGGCTAGGAGTATGAAAGAAGAAGGAAAAAATGTTATAAGTTTTTCTGCTGGTGAGCCAGATTTTGATACACCGCAAATCGTAAAAGATGCTGCAATTTCAGCCATAAATAATGGTTTTTCAAAATACACGGCAGTTCCTGGCATACCAGATGTTTTAGATGCGATTAAAACAAAGCTAAAGAAAGATCATGGATTGGAATATAAAGCAGATCAGATCATAACAAATGTTGGTGCAAAACAATCTCTTTTTAACATCATTCAAGCCCTTGTTGATGAGGGAGATCAAGTTATAATTCCAGCTCCATACTGGGTTACTTATCCTGAACTTGTGCTTTATAGTGGCGGCAAGCCTGTTATCGTAGAAACTGACGAAAAAAGTGGTTTTAAGATAACTAAAGAGCAACTCCAAAATGCCATAAGTAAAAAAACAAAGACTCTTATACTAAATACTCCCTCAAACCCGACAGGAAGTGTTTATACTAAAGAAGAATTAGCATCTTTAGGAGAGGCTTTGGAGGGGACTGATATTGTAGTAATTTCCGATGAAATGTATGAGAAATTAACCTATGACATGGAATTTTGCTCCGTAGCTTCAGTGAGTGAAGATCTTTTTAAAAGAACCATAACCGTGAATGGACTAAGCAAATGTGCCGCCATGACTGGTTGGAGATTTGGCTACATGGCAAGTCCGCTAGATGAGCTAAATGCATCCATTAAAAAGCTCCAATCCCAAAGCACTTCAAATATCTGCTCCATCGTCCAATACGCTGCCATTCCTGCTCTTTTAGGAAAAGCTGATAAGGATATCGAATACATGAAAAAAGCCTTCCAGCAAAGGAGGGATTTTGCTGTTGAGGAATTTAATAAAATAGAAGGAATTTCCGTACTAAAACCAAATGGAGCCTTTTATCTTTATGTAAATATAAGCAAAATCGAAAAAGATTCCATGAAATTTTGCAAAGACCTTTTAGCCCAAAAGGGAGTAGCAACCGTTCCTGGACTTGGTTTTGGGATGGATGGATATATGAGATTTTCCTTTGCGACAGATATGGACAGCATCAAAGAGGGAATTAAACGAATAAAAGAATTTGTTTTATAAATTTACATGTAAGGATTTTTTCTTACATGTAATTTATATCTTCATGACTTTTGGGAAAATCGAAAAATATCATTTTTCCCTCTTTTGGTTTTATGTCTTTGAAAGATTTGCAGTCAAATTTTATGGCTACTATACTACAAGTTGGCATGTTTGCTATCATGATATTTGCTAATTTTTCTGCCAGAAAGGTTATGGTATTGTTGTGGGCTACTAAAAATACGCTTTTATGTTTATCGTCTATATGTTGAAGCACGCTTAAATACGCTTCAAAGCCGCCCTCATAAAGTTCTTTTTTATAGGATATGTCTTCTTTGTTGTACCCAATTTCCTTACAAATCATCTTGGCTGTTTTTTTAGCTCTTTTTGCGGGACTTGAGATAACTAGATCTGGAAAAATACCACCTTTTTTCAGTCTTTTTCCCATCTTTGGAGCGTCATTTTTACCCCTTTTATTTAAGTCTCTTTCAAAATCACCAACCCCCAATTCACTCCAGCTAGATTTTGCATGTCGTATGAGATAAATCTTTTTCATATTTTTTCTTTTTATATGCAAAATCTACAAACTAAACTTTGATTTTAGTGTAAAAAATAGCTTTATTGTCAAGAATTGAACGTAAATAAATGGTAACATGAGAATAAAATGAGCTATTGAGTATTTTGCCACAATTCCATTTACAACAAGACCAAAATTTAGAAAAAACATACCAAATACAAAAAAGGCCACTCCTGGACAAATCAGAGCAAATGCCGTTGAAGATTTTATGCTTGAATAAATAAATTTCTTAAAATAATCGCTTTGTTTTAAAACCATGTATCCTAAAAGTCCAAAGACAATTTCCAAAGATAAAACAAAGGAAGTTAAGATAAATAAGGTTGATTTATCCATGTGGGCTTCAAGATTGTGCTCAAGTCCGAAAAATAGTCTTATGCTCATGATGCCAAGCAAGGTTAAAATCGGTATCATAACCCATAAAGATGGAGATGCCTCAACACTAACACCTTGCTTAAAAATACTCTTAAAGCCCAAAGTTAGTTGGATAAAAATCAAAATCAGTGAAAAGGAAGCAAAAAGTATGGCTCCAAAAAATCCCATGGCATTTACTACTATGTTGTGGCTCATAGCCGCAGGGGCAGCAAATCCAACCGCAACCATGGCAAGGGCAAAAACTGCTAAGAGTTGGGATAGGTTATTGTTTTTTTCAAAATCAAAATTGCCCTCTGTCATGATTTGGGAATAGTATTCAAGTAAGATTTTTAAAGCGAAAAATCCAGCAATTATAAAGCCTGTAAGTGCAAAGGGAAACATGTATTCTATAACTCTCCAAAGTTTTGGTACAAAAGTCGCACCAAGCACGAAAAAGACGTTTATCGTCATAGTGTAAGTTAGGGGAATTGCCATCAAAGTTACCCTTGCATTTGAGCCTAAAAGTGTTTTAAAAGCTTCACTTTTTTTGTAGTTGGCGTATTGTTTTGTATTCCAATAAAGCAATTTTATATGCAAAAATGCAAAAAATATAATAAAAACCAAGGCAAAGCCACTTAAAAACGATAACCAAGTTCCTTTTAAAAGAGTAGGATAAATCTGGTCAAAAGTTGCCATGGGAGTTCCCTTGTGGGGAACCAAAAACATCAAATACATATAAAACGAAACCGACAATCCACCAGCACCCAAGGAGGATAAAAAGTAAGTTGGACTAAATTCTTTAATAAATCTCATTATAACCTTTCGAGGTAAATTTTTGTAATCGGTATTGTATGAAATATTATATTAAAATCTTATAAATAATAAGTAAAATATTTTTTACATTTAAAACCCTCTTAACCTATACTCTAATTCTTCAAAACTAATCTTATTGGTGAAAAAATCTATAAAATGTTTGCTGGCAATCTGCCTTTTTTTATCTAAAGTTTTTATAAAAGGTACAATCTCAGAAAATTCCCAACCATAGCCACTTAAAGCAGGGTACTGCCTTATGGCTTCTAAAATGCTAGATATCTTAATATTATCGTCTTCTGCTATGAAACACATAAAATACATGATAGGAATATTATGAATATTTTTATTTAATTTTAATGATAATTTTTCAGCTTTTTTTGCCATTTCGATAGTCTTTTTCTTGTTTGATATTAATAAATTTAATTCGCTACTGTTTCGCATAGTCATAGCAAGTATTATTTGAATCTCAACATTATCACTATTCTCATATGTTTTTATTTCTTTATTTGTTGTTTCTTGATTTACAACAAAATGTCTACCTCTGTCTTTGTCTGCAAAGAAATAGCCGTCAGCCTGTCCTCTTGATTTACAAAAAAATTTTCGCTTTTATCCTTTATACTTTCTATTTCTTGAAGTAAACCATAAGTTTTTTGCAATTTTTCTAAAGTTTTTTTATCTTCATTGTGAACATTAAGTACTTTATCGAGTAAGTTTCTATCTTTTTTAAATAGTAAAAAATTAATAAAATTTTGCAAAAAGAGTGAATAAGGAAATGCTCTATTGATTAAAGCATACGCATCCGATTTATATTTGAGTAAAATATCCGAAAATTTATGTCTCTCATCCGTATAAATTTTTTCAAGCTCTTTTATTTGAAATTCTAATAACTTAGCACTAAACACTCTTCGCTTTTTATCAAAACTTAAACTCAAAGACATTAATGCCATAGCATACATTGAGGCAGTTTGTGAATCCTTTGCAAAATATTTTTTGTTTTTTAGGCTTTCTTCTGCTACACAATCTTCTTGCAGTAAAGCATACAAAGAAAAATACTTTGCCATGATCGGCAAAAATCTCTCAAGGGAGATAAAGTAAGAATCTTCTAACCCTACTTTTCTAGCATATAGCCAAAACTCATTTAAGCTTACTTTTGCATTTTTGCTTTGAAGAAGTTCATATAATGTGGAATAATCCGATAAAATATCGTGGGCTAAAAAGAGTTTATTGCCTTCATTGTGTACCCAGCCATCTTTTTTCCAAACATTTATGATATTTTGTTCTATTTGTGTTAACTTGTTTTTTTGTTTAAGATCCATTGGGAACAACATGGACAATCTTGCAATGCTATATTGAGTATTTTCATAGTTTTTTGTGGTTGCATCGCTTGTAATGCTACGTTCTAAAATATGCCATATCCACTGATGATGGGTATCCTTAGAAATCAAAGCACCTTTTTTATCATCCAAATATTTTTCTATAACAGCTAAAACTGGTACATTTGATTTTGTATTTGTCTGTATGTTTTCACAAGCATCTTTACGCCAATTTTCTAACCATTCATTTGATGTATCGCTTAGATTAATTACTTTTATCTCATTATCTGTTTTTAGGCCATTTCTATAATCATCATAGTATGAACTACGACAAGTCATTATCCATCTTACATGATCATGGGTTTGTTGGTCATTTCTCATAAATTTATCATACAGGGTTTCAAAGTTAAGATCTTCTAAGGTTTCAAGATAGTCCAAGATAAGAAGTATCTTTTTATTGTGTAGCTTGGCACGATCTATAAGAGCGTTCAAATCTTCTTCCCTAAGTGTTTTAGGTGCCTTATATGCTATCCAGTTCTTATATCCTCTTTTGCCACTGTTTAATGTTCGTGCCAATTCCAAGGAAAGTCTAGTTTTTCCACTTCCTCCTTCTCCGATAAGTAGCAAGGGATAGGCATCTTCGGAGCATAAATCTTCCAGCAATATGTTTTCATCGTTTAGGTAAGAGAGTTCATTGAGGAAATTTTTAGGATTTATTTTTTGATACTTATTCCAGCCAAAATACTCTTGTTTATCTTCATATAGATAATCATATAAAGATTTTCCATCTTGACTGCTTTTGGTTTGAATAACTCCAAAGCCATTAAAGCCCGATTTTTTGCTTAGTGGTTTTTCTCTTCTTTCTTTAAATTTTTTCCATATATCGCCAAAGAGATGACTTGCCATTTTGACTATAAACCATGCAATAAACGAATATGCAAGGAACAATATAACAGGACTTTTTAGATCCTCAATCTGCATAAGTTCCAAAACAAATTTTCTTAACTCTTCTAGCATTCATATCCTTTGTTTTGTAGAGCAAATACCTTACTGGAACTGATCAGATTATATAAAACAATATATTAAAATCTTATAAATGAAGATTTAGTATTCAAAATTTTCCATCAACCATTTTTTAGCCAAAAACCTTTTACATGCAAAAAAGGGTAATTCGGTTTTTATGGTAATCTCAAGCCTTTTTAAAGCATATTCATCTAAATCTAAATTTTTTGAAATAAATTCCATCATATATAGAACATGGGTTTTATCATCTATGTCAAAATCTCCACTTTTGTTCTCCCAAAATTCTTCAAAAGTCTCTTTTTTGCTTTCTTTTTTATATGTAAGCATAAGTTGCATCTGGTTCCTTTATTTTTTGTGATCTAAACTAAATCCACCACCAAAAGCCTTATATATGTCCACAATGGAATTTATCATTCCAAGTTTTGCTTCTATGTTTTGTAGTTTTACATTTAGTAGTATTCTTTGGGCATCTAGGAGTTGGAGTTGGCTTATTTCGCCCTCTTTAAACATGGTTTGGGATAGTTTGTAGATTTTTTCTTGGGAATTTAACAATGAATTTATATTTTTGTTTTTTTGGTTTATGTTTTTGTAGCTATTTAGGGCATTTCTAACCTCGTTTAGGGCTGTTTTTACGGCTATTTCATATCGTTTTACTTCCATATCTTGACCAAGTTTGGCTATATCTACATTTTTGCTTATGCGTCCAAAATCAAAAAGTTTTCCTGCAAATTGTCCTGCTAGATTCCAAATATTTGCGCTTGATCTTAAAATATTTCCTAGATCATCGCTTTGGTATCCAAAGGCTGCTGTTAGGGACAAAGTTGGAAGATGGGCGCTTTTTGCGACTCCTATGAGGTAGTTTGAGGATTTTATCTTCTCGTATGAACTAGCAATATCTGGACGATTTAGCAAAACATCTGCACTTATTCCGCTTGGAACTTTTGGAGGCCTTGGCAACATTTTGCTTGTTTTGAAATTTTTATGCAAAATATCATCAAAATCTTTGCCAACCAAAAGAGCTAGGGCACTTTGAGCTAGATCTAGATTGTTTTTGATTGAAATAAGTCTTACCTTTGCATTTTGATATTCGCCAACACTTTGGAGGTAAGAAAGCTTACTTATCTCTCCAAAATCAAGCTGTTTTTTCTGGTAATTCATGGTATTTTTATATGTTTTTATAGTCTTTTCTAGAATGGCTTTTTCCATCTTTTGGGCAATGAGTAAAAAATAAGCTTTTGCCACACTAGATGCAAGGCCCAGTCTTGCCCCGTCATAGTCGTATTTTGAAGCCTTATATAAACTTTTGGCTGAATTTGATTTATTTTTCACCCTACCCCACAAATCTATTTCATAGTTTAAAATCGCCGTTAGTGAAAGGTTGCTACTGGTATTTTTCACAAAGGGAGGAACTTCGCGGCTACTTTGCCCTCGTTTTGCATTTGCAGATATTGATAATGAGGGTAAAAAGTCCTTATCTACCAAACTTAGCCTCTCCCTTGCCCCTTGCACATTTAAACTCGCAAGGGCTAGGTTTGAATTATTTTTTAGAGCTTGAGTTATGAGAGAATTTAAACTTTCATCATGAAAATTTTCCCACCACTTTTGATTTATATTGCTAGCCTCAATGGAATAGGTAAATTCCCCATTAACCTGTGGCATAGGTGGCTTAAATGAGCAGCCAACAAAGCTCAAAGCTAGGATTAGAATTAAATTTTTATACATTTGCAACCCCCTTTACTTTTTTTCCGCTTAACCATTCGCTAAATCCTTCAACAATCATGAAAAATAAGGGTATGAAAAACAAAGCTATCGTGGATGCAATTATCATACCACCAACAACCCCAGTACCTAAAGAATGCCTTGATGCTGCCCCTGCCCCTGCACTTAAAACCATGGGAACAACCCCTAGGGTAAAGGCGATGGAAGTCATAACTATGGGGCGAAATCTTAATTTACTTGCTAAAAGGGCTGCATCGAATAAACTTTTACCCTTTTGTCTTTCTTCCATGGCAAATTCCACTATAAGTATGGCATTTTTAGCCGAAAGTCCTATAAGAACAAGTAAGCCTATCTGAAAATATATGTCATTGCTCAAACCCGTTGCCCAGATGGCTAAAAGTGAACCTAAAACCCCAAATGGAACCGACAAAACAATGGCAAAGGGCATTAACCATCTCTCATATTGGGCAGCTAAAATCAAAAATACAAATATCATGCCAAACAAAAAGGCATTTCCACTTGAGCTTTGCACCTGCTTTTCTTGGTAGGTACTTCCAGAATATCCCAAAGAATATTCTTTATTGGATAAGGCTTCATAAACACTTTCTTCAAGGGCTTTTAGGGCTTGTCCTGATGTATAACCCATGTTTGCTACCCCTGAAAGTTTCGCTGCTGGGTAGAGATTAAATCTATCAACACTAGATGCTCCTGTGTAGCGTTCAAGCTTCATAAATGAAGTCATAGGAATCATTTCGCCCGTATTTGAGCGTACAAAAATATTATTTAAATCCCCAGCACCTGCACGGTAATCTTCCCTAGCTCTTATATTTACCCTATAAGTTTTTCCAAACATATTAAAATCATTTATATAGTATTGTCCTATGGTTGAACTTAGGGTTGAGAAAACATTTGCTGTGTTTATGTTTAGCATTTTGAGTTTATCTTTATCGATTATAACATTGTATTGGGGTACATTTGTTGTTAAAGACGTATTTAGTCTCATGAGATTTATTTCTGGACGTTTTTGGGCTATGGCAAAAATCTTTTGAATATCTTTGGCTATATCTTCATAGCTTTTTCCCGTTTTGCTCTGCAAGTAAACATCAAAGCCTCCACTCATCCCCATTCCACTAATTGGCGGTGGGTTTACGAAAAAGGTTTGGGCATTTGGATCTAGCCAAAATTTTTGATTGTACATGTTTGCTATGGTAAAACTTGACTGATTTGCATCGGCTCTTTTACTCCAATCTTGCAACATCATAAAAGCAACCGAGGAATTTTCGGTCAATGAGCTTGTCATCATATCATAACCTATCATGGCACCTGAGGATTTTATATTTGGATTTTGTCCAATTGCCTTTACGATATTTTGGGTTACCTCTTTGGTTTTTGGCAAGGTATAACCTGGAGGCAAGGAACTAAAAGCTATAAGTATGCCCTTATCTTCACTTGGGAGAAGTGAGGTTGGGATAAAAGTAAAAAGCTTAAAGGTTGCAAAAAATAAAATACCAACGACCAAGATGCTAGGAATCGCATGTCGTAAAACTTTGGCCACTCCTGCTGTAAAAATATTTGTTGAAAAATCAAAAAATTGATTAAATTTTTCAACTATCCAAAAGGGTTTTGAATGTTCGTGTTTTAAAAAAGTAGCACACAAAGCTGGGGTTAAAGTTAGGGCAACAAACCCTGAAATAGCAACTGAACTTACTAGAGTTAGGGCAAATTGCTTTTGGATCTGACCAGTAAAACCACCTAAAAATGAAACAGGTATAAAAACCGCAGATAAAACCAAAACGATGGAAATAACAGGGGCTGCAACTTCTTCCATGGCTTGAATTGATGCTTCTTTTGGACTTATGTTTTTATTTCCCCGCAAAATCCTCTCCACATTTTCTATAACTATAATGGCATCATCGACTACTATTCCAATGGCAAGTAAGAGAGCAAAAAGAGTTATGAGATTGATAGAAAATCCCATTAGATAAAGCACGCCAAAAGTTCCCAAAATAGATACGGGAACGGCTATCATGGGTATAATAGTAGCACGGAAATTTTTCAAAAACATGTAAATAACAAGTAAAACTAATATGATGGCCTCTATAAAGGTTTTAATAACCTCTTCAATGGAGATTTTTACAAATTCTGTTGTATCATAAACCATATCATAGCTTATGCCTTTGCTGAAATTTTTACTTAAACTTTTAAGCTTTGCTTTAACACCATCCATTGTGGCTATGGCATTTGCACCGCTTTTCATAAAAACTGCCACAGGAACCATGGCTTTATCGCCATTATAAAGCCCTTCAAAAGAATAATCTTGACTTCCAAGTTCCACATCGGCAACATCTTTTAGTCTTAAAATGTTTCCATTTCCATCACTTCTTAAAACTATATTTTTAAACTGCTCAATATCGCTTAGACAACCTTTAACCTTTAGGGTATAAACAAAGTTTACATCCTTATTCATAGGACTTTGCCCTAGTTTTCCAGCTGAATATTGGCTATTTTGCTCCCTAACTTTTGCTATAACATCGCTTGGGGTTAGGGAATATTTTGTCAAAATATCAGGTTTTATCCAAATCCTAACCGAATAATCTTTAGTTCCAAAAACTTGAACATTTCCTATCCCCTTAACACGGGCTAATTCGTTTTTAATATTTATGGAAAGATAATTATTTAAAGTTGTCGCATCCATAGATCCATCTGGAGAATAAAAAGAAATAACTCCAAGTATATCTGAGCTTGCTTCTCTTACCACAACGCCATATCGCTGAACCTCTGATGGAAGAGTATTGGTTATGGCTTGAACTCTATTATTTACATTTATGCTAGCCTCCAATGGGTCAGTGCCTATCTCAAAATAAGCATTAACGTTTGCCATTCCCGCTGAAGATGAGGTAGATTTTATATAGATCAAACCCTCAACCCCATTTATAGCCTCTTCTATGGGACTTGCCACAGCATCGGAAATGGTACTAGCATCTGCTCCTGGATAAGTGGCACTTACTGAGATTTGAGGGGGAGTTAGATTTGGGTATTCTTCAATTCCTAGCCCATTTAGCCCTAAGATTCCAGCTAAGGTGATGATGATAGACACAACTGCTGCAAAAACTGGGCGTTGTATGAAAAATTTTGAAAACATTATTTTTTCTCCACTTTTTTAGATGCTTGCCCATAGATACCAACTACTTTTATTTTGGAGCCTACTTGTATTTTTTTGAAATTGTTCATGATGATTTTGTCTCCATTTTTTAATCCGCTTGAAACTAAAACAAATTTATTGGTCTGGTAATCTATCTTAATTGGCACCATTCTAACTATCCCACTTGGATACATGTAAGGCGGCAAACCCTTTGGCATTTTCTCCAACTCTTCTTTTGGCAAATCCTTGACCACATATAAAAATGTTGTGGCTAGATCTTGTTGTAGGGCTAGGGTTGGGATTTTGAAGGCATTTTTTGCACTTATTCCATTTATGGTGATTTTTGCAAAGGAGCCAACGGGCAAGGCATTATTTTCATTTTGAATTTCAGCCTTTGCCTTAACGGAGCCATTTTTAGCGTCTATAACCCTATCTATAAAAACAAGTTTTCCATCTACTTTTTTACCCCCATAGGATATGGTGGCATCTGAATTTACCTTACTCCAAAGATTATCATCCACATTTTTTTGAATATTAAACCCTTCCACATCTGGTATATGAAATTGGGCATAAAGTGGATTTGTTTTTGTAACCCTAACAAGGGGAGTATTTGCACTTACAAATTCACCCACATTAACCAATCCATCGCCTATTACCCCATCAAAGGGAGCTAAAACACTTGTATAAGCAAAATCAATCTTAGCGCTATCTCTTATAGCCCTAGCTTGGGTTAGATTTGCCTTTGCTATTTCATATCTTGCCTTTGCGTTATCAAAATTTTTACCACTTGTGGCCTTTTTTTTGTAAAGAGATCTAGCTCTTTGGAATTCTTTTTGTGCTTGAGAGAGATTTGCCAAAGCAACATTTACATTTGCAACTTGTACATCATATCTTGCCTTGTAAACATCTTGATCTATACTATAAAGTTTATCTCCCTTTTTAACCCTCTGCCCTGCTTGAAAATGTTTTTGCAGTAAAACTCCCGAAATTCGAGAGCGAACATTTACATCTTCATCGCTTATTATTCTTGCGGGATAGGTAAAAGAAAGGGGTATATTTTGTTTTTTTGCTATTTGAATTTGAACCATTTGTGGTGGCATCATCTGGGGGCTTTTGGATGTTTTTTTATTTTTGCCCATAAGAGCATCTAACTTCTCACATCCACTAAATACAATCATCATAACACCAAGTATCAATAAAACTTTTTTCATTTTAACTCCTTTTGTAGCCATTTAAAAATATATCAACGGCTATTTCTACTTTTTCATATTTCAAAGTATTTTGTAAAAAAATTATATCATAAAATAAACTACAATACAAATTGCAAAATTTATGATATAATGCTAAAAATGCAAAAAGGAGTTTTTATGCAAAATCTAACCATACAAACAAACCTAAATCAAAATGCCCTTGAAAGTCTTGCAAATTTTATACTTTCCTTGGATCCCTTGGCGAAGATTGACATGAAGAAAAAAATCAAACAACAAAACTCAATTCCTTTGAATGAAATAGATGAGTTTAAAAATTTTGATCTAGATGAGGATGAAAAAAAACAAATTATAAAAAACATAAAAGAAGAAAGTGGCTTAGATGTATCAAATTACCTTAACTAGAAATTCAATTAAAGAGCTCAAAAAAATTTTAAAATCAAATCCTTTTGCGGGTGAACAAATAAAAGTTTTTCTACTTGCTCTTAATGATGAGCCTAACCCAAAAGCCCTACTAAATGCCAAAAAACTCAAAGGATACAAAAAAGATATGTGGCGATGGAGGGTTGGAGAATATAGAATTATCGCCGAAATTATCGAAGATCAACTTATCATAGAAGTTATTAAGATATCTAATAGAAGCAAAGCTTATAAAAAATAAGCCCAAAGCTTCAAAAAACAAAAAATCCAATTTTATTTTATGTTATAATTGTACTAAAAAAGGAAAAAGTATGCTTTTAGGTGTAAATATAGATCACATTGCAGTTTTAAGGGAGGCTAGGCAGATAAATGACCCTGACCCTTTAGATGCTTTGGGGGTTTTGAAGATTAGTGGGGCAAATCAAGTTACTATACATTTAAGAGAAGATAGACGACATATCCATGATGATGATGTAAGAGCGATTTTGAGCCATTCCCATTTGCCTGTTAATTTAGAATGCTCCATAGATGCCAATATTATTAAGTTAGCATTAAAACTAAAGCCACATCGCATTACTTTAGTACCTGAAAAACGCCAAGAAGTTACCACCGAGGGTGGGCTTGATATTGGTAAAAATTATAACATTATAGAAAAAATTATAGAAAAAGCCCATAAAATAGGCATTGAAGTTTCACTTTTTATCGACCCAAATGAAGAATTTGTAAAGCTTTCAAAGAAGTTAAAAGCTGATTGGATTGAGCTTCATACAGGGCATTTTAGCAATATTTATGCCATGCTTTTTTCAAATCTTTCTAGGACAAAGTTTTGTATAAAAGAGTTTAATTTGCCAAAGAAAAAGCTTGAAAATATGTTTAGAAAGTCCATTTTAGACCTAAAATCTTCAGCAAAGTTAGCAAATAATTTGGGTTTAAAAGTCGCAGCAGGTCATGGACTTAACTATCAAAATGTAAGCCATATCACAAAAATTGCCCATGTAAAAGAGTTAAATATAGGACAAAGCATAGTCGCAAGAAGTGTTTTTGTGGGACTTGAAAAAGCTATAAAACAAATGAGGAAAAGTTTTTGAAAAAAATTGCCATAAGCATAGGGGATTTAAACGGGATTGGTTTAGAGATTGCCCTAAGAGCCCATGAGGAAATATCTAAAACCTGTAAACCTGTTTATTGTGTAAATGAAACTATGTTGCTTCAAGGTGCTAAGAAATTGGGTTTAGAAATTCCAAAAGATTTTGATACGATTTATTGCATGAGGGATTTTACTATAACTGAGGGAATACCCACAAAACAAAGCGGAAGAGCAAGTTTTAAATCTTTCAAAAAAGCCCTAAAACTAACCAAAAAAGGATATACAAAGGCTCTTGTAACCTTACCCATAAATAAAGAAGCTTGGAATAAGGCGGGCATAAAATACAAAGGACATACCGACGCTCTAGCTGATATTTTAGGTGAGGATGCTATCATGATGCTAGGTTGTGAGAAGCTTTTTGTGGCACTTTTTACCCATCATATACCATTGAAAGATGTTACAAAAAGTTTACATGTAAAATCTTTAAAAAAATTTTTACTTGATTTTTATAATGCCTCAAAAGTGGATAAAATCGGAGTTTTAGGTCTAAATCCCCATGCTGGAGATAATGGGGTTATAGGAGACGAGGAA
>PDPI01000002.1 GCA_002746565.1 Pseudomonadota bacterium
AATCCTGGCGATATGGTAGAAGTATCCACAAAGCCAAAACTAGAAGCTGTTCCATTTACCCAAGCTATTAGTGGTTTACCAAAGCGAGTTAAGATCATATGGCGTCCCCATCCTAGCATATCTGTGCAATCTTATGTGGTTGAACAAAGGAAATTTGATGGGGAAGATAGTTGGAAGAGGGTTTGTGAGGTTAAGGGTAGATTGAGTGCTGAATGTATAGATAAAAATTTAGAAGATGGAAAAAGTTATCAGTATAGGGTTATTGCCAGGACAAATGGGGGTCTGTATTCTCAAGCTAGTGATGTTATGGTGGCGAAGACTAAGAGTATTCCTCCTGAGGTTTCAAATCTTTCCGCAAGTGTTGATCAGCCTAAAAAAATCATTTTGTCATGGGATGGCTCAAAAAACCAAGATGTGGTTTACTACAACATTTACAGCTCACCAACTTCTTTTTTGCTTTTTACAAAATTGGCAAGCACAAAAAATGTGGGCTATGAGGATCTAATAGATACAAATGGAAAAACAAAATACTACAAGGTAACAGCTGTTGATAATGATGGATTAGAATCCATAAAGCAAGACTTGCCAGTAAAAGGAAAAAGTTTAGATGCGCCCCCTAGACCTGTTCTTGTGAGTGCTGTTCAAAATGGATCTAGCATTTTGCTTCAATGGGTAAGCGATAGTGAGAATATTCAAAAATTTTATCTTTTTAAAAGTTTTAATGGTAGCACAACTAGGATAGTAAACATACAAAGTGCCATCTATGAAGATACGGATGTGCAAGCTGGGGTTGAATATGAATATAGGGTTGTTGGTGTAGATGGTTTTGGTTTACAATCGGACAAATCCAATAAAATCAAGATTAAATTTGGAAAATAGTTATTAGATGCCAAATTTTCAAACAAAGGCTTTGGTGCCCATTAATTATCCTTATTGCTCGGATGATATTAGATTTGAATGGGAGGCAAAAAGCGGTAATGAGAGTTTAATCCTAACAAAATATAAAGGTGAAAGCTTTTTTATCAAAAAGGTTATAAGGGAGAAAAATATCCTCATAAAAGGTGATAAATTATCCAAACCATCTAGGGTTAAATATCTCCAAGATGCCCTTAAAGCTTACGAGAAGGCAACAGAGGCTAAGTCTTTATTTTCAAATATTCATACTAGCAAAAATCGCCTCCAAAAGCATAGCGCATTTTTGAAAGATTTGGACTTTTTTGCCGGTGAGTTTAGATCCTTTAGTAAAAAGTTTGAAAAGATTTGCATAGAGGTTGGTTTTGGTAGTGGAAGGCATTTGCTTTTTAGGGCAAAAGAAAAACCAAATACCTTGCATGTGGCCATAGAAATACACAAACCCTCAATCGAGCAGGTTACAAAACAATGCGAGCTTCAAGGGCTTGAAAATGTCATCTTGATAGACTGCGACGCAAGGGTTTTGATGGAGTTTTTTGCTTCAAACTCTGTGGAGAAAATTTTTGTGCATTTTCCCATTCCTTGGGATGAAAAACCCCATAGAAGGGTTATAAGTAAAAATTTTATAAACGAGGCAACAAGGGTTTTACAAAAGGGTGGACGCCTTGAGATAAGAAGTGATAGTGATAAGTTTTTTGATTATAGCTATAAGGTTTTAATGTCTTACGAAAAAGCCCATATTGAGATAAGAAAAAATGAAGATTTGGAGATTTCTAGCAAGTATGAGGATAGATGGAAAAGGATGCAAAAAAATATCTATGATCTACACATGATAAATTCCCAAATTTCCCAAGAGAGGGAAGTTCCAAGCATCTTATCCTTTGATTTTGAGGTTGGGAATGATAAAATTCAAAAAGAAACAAAGCTTGGGGAAAATTGGTTTGTGCATTTTGAAACCAAGTTTGAGATAGATGAAAAAAACTATCTTTGGAGGGTGGCGTTTGGAGATGCATCCCATGTGGAGCATTGTTATATAAGGGTTTTAGATGGAAAACCAAAGTATTTTCCAAAAAATCTCTATGCAAGCAAGAACAACCTTCTAGCCCATAAATTTATATGCGAAAGAATGAGATAATGAAAGAAGTTATAAGGGCCCAAAACCTAACCCTAGCCTATGGAAACGATAAGCCGGTTATATGTGATAATAATTTTACCATAAATGATAAAGATTTTTCCTTTATAACAGGCAAAAGTGGTAGTGGAAAATCGACTATTATGAAATCCTTATATGGAGAATTGCCCCTTAGGGGTGGAGAGTTGGAAGTTTGTGGTTTAAATATGAAAAATATAAATACCCCAAATCTAAATCTTTTAAGGCGTTATATTGGTATTATTTTTCAAGATTATAGGCTTATCAATGAATGGAGTGTGGAAAAAAATGTTATGTTACCTCTTCTCATAGGAGGTTTTTCCAAAAATGTTTGCAAAAAACAAGCCCATAAGCTTTTAAAACATGTAAAACTCTTACACAAAGCCGATAAAAATCCCCTTGAGCTTAGCGGTGGAGAACAGCAGCGTGTGGCAGTGGCAAGGGCGTTAGCCCATAACCCTGTTTTGCTTTTAGCCGATGAGCCAACTGGAAATTTGGATGAATATTCAAGTGATGTTATCTGGGGTTTACTTAAAAGTGCAAGGGAGCATCTAGGAACCACCGTTGTGGTTGTAACCCATAGGATACCCTCGCATTTGAGTATGAATTATAAGCATTTTTTCTTAGAAAGTGGGGTTTTGTATGAAGTTTCTTAAAAATCACATGTCCGTTATGTTTCCCCTTGTGGTCTTTTTGCTTTCTTTGCAATTTACTCTAAGTCTAGAAAAGATTGTTAGCAATTATGAAAAAAATCTTGTGGAAGATTATGGGATTATAGTTGTTTGTGTTAAGAATTTGAATGTTAAGAAGTTAAAAAAAGATATAAGTGATTTTAGATCTATAACCCCAGTAAGTGCGGATAAGATTTTAGATCAGTTAAAGGGTGATATATCTACTAAAAATCTATCTTTGCTAAAGATGTCTTTGCCAAAATTTTATTCCCTTAAATTAACCAGGTTTCCAAGCACAAAAAAGTTAAATGAAATCAAAAAGAAACTAAGCAAATATAGTTCGGTTACCAAGGTTGAAACCTTTTCAAAAACCCATGATAAAATTTACCATATTTTCAGCATTGCCAATCTAACTTCTTATATTTTCACCGCCTTTATACTCATAATTACCTTCCTTTTGATGTTAAAGCAAATTCGCATTTGGGTATATGAACACAAGGAAAGAATGGATATCATGTCCTTATTTGGTGCTTCATTTTTTATGAAAAGCGCTGTACTTTATAGGCTGGTTATATTAGATTCTTTTATATCTACCGCCATAGTGGTTTGTGTTTATTACTTTTTGCCAAAGTTAGAATATTTGCAAAATACAGCAGATAATATTGGCATTAAAATTCCTAGTATAGATATATTTTCGGATGGTTTGTTTTTGCTTGTGGTTGCTTTATTTTCGGCGATTTTTTCTGTTAGTTTGGTTATGCTAAGACTTAGAAAGGATTGATATTTGAGGTTTTTTTATCTTTTTTTATTCCTATCATCCATTTTATTCGCTTCCACTGGGGATAAAATCAAGCAAGGCAAAAAAGATTTAAAAAAAACTGCCATTTCCCAAAAAAGAATTCATAGTAAGATAGATAGTCTTGCAAAGGAGATCAAAAAAGAAACAACCTCCCTTATCATAACCCAAAACTCCATAAAAACCCTAGAGGAGCAGATAAAAGTTTTAGCAAAAGATCATAAAAGCACCAAGTCAAAACTTTCTGCTCTTATCAAAGAAAACAAACAATTAAACCATACCAAAAATGATCTAGAAAAGAAAATAATAGACATTATAGCCGATAAATTTTCCTTTTATTTGGTAACAGATAAGGGTTATCAAGATAGTCAAGAGAGCATTGTGGCAGATGTGGTTTTAAATAAAATGGGTCTTATCTTAAAAAAAGATTTTAAGGATTTGAGTGAAACTTACCATAAAACAAATGATACCATCAACAAACACAATACCCAGATCAAAACCCTAGAAGCATCTATTAATAAGTTAGATGCTAAAAAGAAATCTTTGAAAAAGCTAGAGGATAAAAGGGAAAAAAATATTAGCAACCTAAAGAGGAAAAAATATACATATAATCTAAAATTAACTAGCCTTATAAAACAAAGAAATGACATACAAAAAACCCTAAGGAAGTTAAAGATTTTAAAGGATAAAGAGGATGATGAAAAAAGGGCAAGGAAGTCTAAAAAAGTATCCTATGATCAAAATATAGTAAATAAAAAATTTGGAGTAAAGCAGTTTGGCTCATCCTATCAAAGAAGTAAATTAAAGCGATACAGAGGTCCTAAAACCATTTCCCCACTTAAATCTTATTTTGTTAAAAGAAGAATCGGAAACTATATAGATCCCATTTACAATATGAAAATATTTAATGAATCTGTGGTTTTAAGTTCAAAGGTAAAAAATGCCAAGGTGAGAAATGTTTTAAGTGGAAAGGTTGTATTTGCAAATGATACAGCTGTTTCAAATAAGGTTGTAATCGTTGAGAATAAATCAGGAATCCATACCATATATGGAAATATGAATAAAATTGCACCCTATGTGGAAGTTGGTAGGAAGATAAGAAAAGGTTATATAATTGGGCGAGTTGATAGGGATTTAACCTTTGAAGTTACCCAAAGAAATTACCACATAAACCCCCTTGAACTTATAAGATAATCTTTTCTATCTAGGCTTAAACAATCCCTAAAAACACCATCTAGATCTAAATTTAAAACCAATTAAATCGCTTTTTAAGCCTTTTTTAAATAAAATATCAAGCTTTATAAACAAAATGCAAAAGGAAGGACATGGAAGAGAGGCGTAAAAGGGTTTTGGTTAAGTTTTCAGGGGAGGCATTAGCTGGGGAAAATGGTTTTGGTATAGATACAAAGATTTTGCGTTTCATTGCTTCTGAGATAAAATCCTTGGTGGATAATGGCATAGAGGTCGGAATTGTCATTGGTGGGGGAAATATCATCCGCGGGGTTAGTGCTGCAAAAGATGGTCTTATTAAAAGAACTAGCGGGGATTACATGGGGATGTTAGCAACGGTTATAAATAGTGTTGCCATGCAAGAAGCCCTTGAATATAGGGGTGTGGATGTTAGGGTTCAAAGTGCCATTAAGATGGAAGCTATATGTGAAACTTTTATAGTTAGACGTGCCCAAAGGCATCTTGAAAAAAATCGTGTTGTGATTTTCGCAGCAGGAACAGGGAATCCTTTTTTTACAACTGACACGGCTGCTACTTTGAGAGCTATTGAGATCGGTTCTGATATGATTATAAAAGCCACGAAGGTGGATGGTGTTTATGATAAAGATCCAAATAAATTTCTAGATGCCAAAAAACTTGATGTTTTAAGTTACGATAAGGCATTAAATGACCACATAAAAGTTATGGATGATACTGCCATAGCTTTAGCAAAGGATAATAATTTGCCCATCGTTGTATGCAATATGTTTAAAGAGGGGAATATTTTAAAAATTTTACAAGGAAATACACAAACTTGTTCCATAGTAAACAGCAAAGGAGAATAAATGAGATTAGAAAAAATAACCGCAAAGGCGCTAAAGCAACTAGATGGAGATAGATATAAGCTATCTCTAATCGTCTCTAAAAGAGCAGAAGAATTATCCGCAGGTGCAAAAATACTTGTAAAAGCAGATACAAATAAAGTAAAACTTACAGATATTGCCATCATGGAAGTTGCCCAAGGCAAGATAGGGCTTGAGGCTCTAGTGGATAAGGATTAGGAAAGTCTTTGGAAAAGCTTGTAGATAGTGTTTTAAAATGCCATGATATAAAGGGTGCTAAGGGGATTTTCTATGAAAATGTAGATGCTAGTGCCAAAGTGGAAAAGGCGCTTGATTTTACTATCTCAAGTCATGAGGGGCAGTATAGGAAAAGTGGGGAGGACTATGCAGTTCATCCTATCTTGGTTGCCTCTTTTGTGGGTTATCTAGGTGGCGATGAAGCTATGATAATAGCAGCCTTACTCCATGATGTGGTTGAAGATACCCATTGTAGCGCCGAAGAGGTAAGGGAAAAGTTTGATGATGAGGTTGCCAAGCTAGTTGAGGGATTAACTAAGATCGTTGAGATTCGCCAAGATAAACTAGCTCCATCAAATTCAAATAAAAATTTAGTAGCTTCAGCCTTAACCTTTCACAAAATGCTTATAGCTTCTATCAATGATGTTAGAGTGCTTGTTATAAAGCTTTGTGATAGACTTCATAATATGCTAACCATAGAGGCTTTGTCTGCATCTAAACAAAAACGAATTAGCGAAGAAACCCTACTAGTTTATGCTCCCATAGCCCATAGACTAGGTATGGCTTCGGTAAAAAATTTACTTGAAGATTTAAGTTTTGAGAAGGCTTTGCCCGAAGAATACCATAAGATAGATAAATACATTTGTGAACACCATCAGCAAATCCAGCTTCGCCTAAATCACTTTGTAGATAAAGCCCAAATGCTCATACTTAAAAATGGTTTTGTGGATGGCTCTTTTACCATAGAAAAGCGTATAAAGCATTATTATTCTATTTATTTAAAAATGCAAAGGAAGGGAATATCCATAGAAGAGGTTTTAGATCTAGTTGCCATTAGGGTTTTGGTTCAAACTCCCATTGATTGTTATAGAATTTTGGGCATTTTCCATCAGCATTTTAACCCTTTGATAACAAGATTTAAAGATTATATTGCTATTCCCAAGGAAAATGGATATCAGACTATTCATACAACCATGTTTGATGATACGGCCATCATAGAGGGGCAAATACGCACCTTTGATATGCACAAAACCGCTGAATACGGAGTTGCTGCCCATTGGAAATATAAGTTTAGTGGGATAAATCCTAGTCTTGATTGGTTAAATGATCTAAACTTACAAAAAGATATACAAGATGATAAGATAGAAGAATTTTACGAATACGCAAAGGGAAATTTGTACAGCGAAGATGTGGCAGTTTTTTCCCCAAAAGGAGAGATTTTTACCCTCTCTCGCGGCGCCATAGCCTTAGATTATGCCTTTGAAGTTCATACAGAAGTTGGCATACATGCAAAGGAAGCTTATGTGAACCACCAAAGGGTTCCTCTCATAACGGAGCTTCAAAACGGAGATGTTGTTCAAATCGTAACCGATAAGGAAATTCGACCAAGATGTAGTTGGGAAAATATAGTTCAAACCCCAAAGGCAAAAAGCGCTATTAGGCAAAATTGTCGCCAAAAGCTAAAAGAGATAAATATAAAAAGTGTTCAAAATATCCTAGCTACCATTTTCAATGTGAGAAAACGAAAACTTTCATATTGGCTTGAGATTTCAAACTTGCACAAAAAGCTCTCTCGCGGGGCAAATGACATCATGTATCTAAAAGATATGGTAAATGCCCTAAAAAAATATCCAAAATCAGATAAAGTGCTTTTTCCTCTTTTGAAAATAGACAGATATAGGTTAAAAAGACAAAGATTTGAAAATATAGTTATTTTTTCAAACTATAAGATAGATGGGGTTGAGTTTGATTATTGTTGTAATCCTAGGCATGAGGATGATATCATGGGCATTAAAAAAGGAAGTAGTGTTGCCATACACCATAAACTCTGCTCCAAAGCTTCAAAGCTTGCCCAAAAAGATACTCCCATGGTATATGTTAGATGGTCTAGGGATATTCGCCGCAAATACAAACTTATAGTTAGCATAGAAAATAAAAGGGGTTCTTTAGCTTCATTTTTATTTTATTTAGCTAAAATGGAAGTTGATTTGCTTACTATAAAGCTAGAAAAATCCGATGAGGGTGAGGTGGATTATTTTGAACTTATGGTTGAGCTAAATGAGAGGTCAAACCCAAAAGAAATAAAAAGAAAGATAAAAGAAAAATACAAATTGATAGAATTTTTTTCATCCAATGATGTCTATCAGTGATTAAAGGAAATACATGTTGCAAAAGGCTTTAAAAGAGATAAAAAGAGGTAGCGCTGAGATAATCGATGAAGAGAGATTGGAAAAATTAGTAAAAGATTATCTTGAAAAGGGCAAAACCTATAAGGTGAAGATTGGCATGGACCCAACCGCACCTGATTTGCATCTAGGTCATACTGTTGTTTTACAAAAGATGGCAACACTCCAAAAATATGGCGGTTTTATACAATTTTTAATAGGTGATTTTACAGGAATGATAGGCGATCCCACTGGAAAAAATGCCACTAGAAAAAAATTAGATAAAAAAACCGTTTTAGAAAATGCTAAGACCTATCAAGAGCAAGTTTTTAAGATCCTAGATCCAGCAAAAACCGAAGTTATGTTTAATTCAAAATGGCTAAATGAGCTTGGAACTTTGGGTTTAGTTGAGCTTACAACCACTTTTAATGTGGCAAGGATGTTAGAGAGGGAAGATTTTGATAAAAGATATAAAAGCCAAACTCCAATTTCCATAAGTGAATTTTTATACCCACTCTTGCAAGGATATGATAGTGTGGCTATGGATTGTGATATCGAGATGGGTGGGACTGATCAAAAGTTTAATCTTCTCATGGGAAGGTATTTGCAGCGAGCCTATGATTGCGGGAAAGAACAAGCTGTTTTTATGATGCCTTTGCTTGAAGGGCTTGATGGGGTCAATAAAATGAGTAAAAGTTTAGGCAATTACATAGGTGTAACTGATGAGCCTAAGGATATGTTTGGTAAGATTTTAAGCATAAGTGATGAGCTAATGTGGAGATATTATGAACTTTTAAGTTCTCGAAGTTTAGAGGAAATTGAGAAGTTAAAAGGCGATGTGGAAAGTGGAGCTTACCACCCAAAAAAGGCAAAAGAAGATCTAGCCCTTGAGATTACGGCTCGTTATCACAATGAAGAAGAGGCAAAAAAAGCCCAAGCGGAATTTGCAAATGTACATGCTAAAGGAAATATCCCAAGCGATATAAAAACTTTTGAATGCGAAAGTGGCATCTGGATTGCAAAAGCTTTGGTTGATGGTAAGCTTGAGCCATCAACCTCCCAAGCTAGAAGGGATATAAGGCAAGGTGCGGTTAAAATAGATGGACAAAAGTTAGGTGATGAGCAATTTAAGTTTGGAAATGGAGAATTTGTAGTACAAGTTGGAAAAAGAAAATTTATAAAATTAAAGGTTAGCTAAATGGAATTAAAACCCTTAAAAATAGGCAAACATACCATCAAGTTTCCAATCATCCAAGGGGGAATGGGAGTTGGAATAAGTTGGGATAGACTAGCAGGAAGTGTGAGTAATGCGGGAGGTTTAGGGGTTGTGAGTGCGGTTGGCACTGGATATTATGATGGTGGTAAACATTCTAAAAAAAATATCAACTCTCGCCCCTATACGGAAGAGAATTTCTATTCTTATGAGGGACTAAAAGCCATCTATGAAAATGCAAGAAAGATATGCAAGGATAAACCCCTTGGCGTAAATATACTCTACGCCATCAATGACTACGCAAGGGTGCTTCAAGATGCATGCAAAATAGGCTTTGATGTTATCATAACAGGTGCTGGTTTGCCAACAAATATGCCAGAATTTACAAAGGATTTTCCAAACGTGGCCCTAGTCCCCATCGTATCATCGGCAAAGGCTTTGAAAATCATCTGTAAACGATGGAAGCAAAGATATGATAAAACTCCAGATGCAGTCATCGTTGAGGGACCAAAAAGCGGTGGTCATCAAGGTTTTACCTATGAGCAATGTTTTA
Source organism: Pseudomonadota bacterium (assembly GCA_002746565.1). Lineage (GTDB taxonomy): Bacteria > Campylobacterota > Campylobacteria > Campylobacterales > Campylobacteraceae. Next base: position 9,749 of record PDPI01000002.1, read on the forward strand.
TGGAAGAATTTCAACTAGAAAATCTTATAAAGCCCATAAAAGAAGAGATAAAAAAATGGGGAGATTTTCCCTTGGTTGCAGCTGGTGGCATCTGGGATCATGGCGACATAAAAGAAATGGTTGCCATCGGGGCAAATGGGGTTCAAATGGGAACGAGATTTATAGGAACCCACGAATGCGATGCCCATGACGAATTTAAAGATATTTTGATAAAGGCAAAAAAGGATGATATAAGCCTATTTAAATCTCCAGTCGGCTATCCTGCTAGGGGAGTTTTGACTAAACTTCATAAATTAGTAGAAGCTAAAAAAGCCCCTGCTATTAAATGTATAAGCAATTGCGTGAGCCCGTGTCAGAGGGGAAGGGAAGCTAAGATAGTTGGTTACTGCATAGCAGATAGACTCTCGGATGCGTATTTGGGCAAGAGGGATAGTGGGCTATTTTTTACGGGCACAAATGGGTATAAATTAAATGAAATTATTAGTGTGAAAAAACTTATAGAAAAGTTGGTACATGGGGAAAATTCTTAAATTTTTAATTATATTTTTTCTAATTTTTGGCTCTTCTTATGGGGCTGACAAGTATGATGAACAGTTTAAGAAGTTTGATTTAAACTATAAAAAACTAAATAGAAGCGACATGTTAAAATACCATCATGTTCTAAAAAATATTTATATACAATCGGCTATAAAAAATGACTTAAATTTAAAGATAAAAACCCTAAAAAGACTTATCATAAGCTCTTCAAGACTAAATCTTAACTCAAAAAGTTACAAAAAAGAATTGTCAACTTTGCAAAAAATAGTTAACAAAAATAAGTTAAAATCATCAAAAAAAACCAGCAAAACTAGCAAAAAAAGATCATCCAAAAATATCCCTAAGTTGCTAAAAATACAAACTTCATCAAAGGGTATTTCCCTTATATTTGATAGAAATGTTGAAAATTTGGATGTAAGAGTTTTTGTATTAAAAGGTAAAAAATACAAGTATGTTTATAGTCTAAATGGCATCTTGATAGGCAAGGCTAGAAAATTTAAAATTAAAAACATAGATCAAATCCACATCGCCCAATACAATAAAGAGGTTGTAAGAATTGTCTTTACAGATAGGAAAAAGATGAAATTTTACTATTCTAAGGTGGGAAATTCTATCAATATAGGCGAAAAAGGGCTAAGGGCCAAAAAAACAACCAAAGCTAAGTCTAGCAAAAAGATATCTAAAACTAAAAAAACTAAATCAAAAAAGACAACAAAAAAACCAAAATATACAAAACCAACTATAAATTCTAAGGTAATAGTTATAGATGCAGGACATGGCGGAAAGGATGGTGGAGCCCAAGGAAAAAATGGTTTGAGCGAGAAAAAAGTAGTTTTGAAGGTGGCTTTAAAGCTTGGTCGAGAGCTTCAATCAAGGGGTTTTAAGGTTTATTATACGAGGATAAGAGATAAGTTTATCGGGCTAAGAAATAGAACAAAAATGGCAAACAGAAAAAAGGCAGATTTGTTCGTTTCCATCCATGCAAATGCTGCTCCAAATAGGTCAAAATACAAATCCATGCGAGGGGTTGAAACCTTCTTCCTCTCCCCAGCTAGATCAAAGCGTTCAAAAAGGGTCGCAGCCCTTGAAAATAAGTCTGACGTGGATGAGATGGATTATTTTTCCAAGCAAACTTTTTTAAATTTCCTAAACCGCGAAAAGATCATAGCTTCAAACAAATTAGCCTTAGATATTCAACAATCCATGCTAAATTCCCTCCGCAAGAAGTATAAAGTAAAAGATGGTGGAGTAAGGGAAGCCCCCTTTTGGATACTAGTAGGTGCTCAGATGCCAGCAGTTTTAGTTGAAATTGGCTATATTACAAATCCAATCGAGGGTAAGAGAATGCTTACAAAAACTTATCAAAATCTCCTAGCAAAGGGCATATCAAACGGCATTCAATCCTATTTTGCAAAAAATCATTGATGAAAAAAGCGGATTTATTTTGGAATGAAGATACACCCATTTCAAAAAGTTTTGATGAGGGATATTTTAGTTCCCATGGAGGTTTAGAAGAAAGTAGTTATGTTTTTTTAAATGGCAATAATCTTCCTAATTCATGGGAAGAAAAGCAAGTTTTTTGCATTGGAGAGAGCGGTTTTGGAACGGGGTTGAATTTTTTAAACGTGTTAAAACTTTATGATGAATGCAAGAAAAAACCTAAAGAGTTGTATTTTATCAGCGTTGAAAAAGAGCCTTTGAGTTTGGAGGATCTAAAAAAAGCCCACTCGTTTTTCCCTGAAATTTCAAAATATGCTAAAAAATTGTATCACAAATATCCACCTTTAAGCGAGGGGTTGCATTTTTTAAACTTTGGCTCGGTAAAACTCATACTTTGTTTTGGGGATATAAAAGATGTTTTTTCCAATCTTACATGTAAGGTAAATGCGTGGTTTTTAGATGGTTTTTCCCCATCAAAAAATCCTGACATGTGGGATGAACAAACTTTAAAACTCATAAAAAATCTAAGTGCAAAAAATGCCACTTTGGCAACTTTTAGTGTGGCAAGGGTTTTGAGAGATAATTTAAACAAAGTTGGCTTTACGTGGGAAAAATCTAAGGGTTTTGCTAACAAAAAACACATGTTAAAAGCGACTTTAACAAGTCATGAAGCTACCTTCAAAAAACCATGGTTCGCACCCCCAAATCCCACAAAAGAAAGAAAAGCCATCATCTTAGGAGCTGGAATAGCAGGGGCAAGTTTAGCATATAAATTAGCCCAAAGGGGATGGGAGATCGACATTATCGACAAAGAAAAAGAAGCAGGAAGCGGGGGAAGTGGCAATCACTGCGGAGCCGTAACCCCACTAATTACCCTACCACAAATCGAGCTTGGGCAAATGTATGAAAGGGCGTTTTTGCAGGCGGTTGATTTTTACAAAGGGCTTGGAATTGGCGAATTTAAGGGTTTAAAGCATTACGCTTATGATAAAACTTACCTAAAACGCTGGGAAGCTTGGGCTAAAAGAGGCAGTGAGATTTTTTCTCTTTGCGAAGATAAAATCGGAAAATATTTTCAGGTACATCAGGGCGGATATTTGCAGCCATTTCGTGCATGTAGGGATTTGGTAAACGGACATGAGAATATAAAATTTTACGGCGATTGTGAGATTAAGAGCTTTACTTATGAAGGTGGAATTTACGAGGTAAAAACTTCCAAAAAAACCTTTCAAGCTCCAGTTTTGATAGTCGCCCTTGGGGTTGAGAGTGAGAAATTTTTAAACTCTCATTCGTGGAATTTGCAAAAAATAAGAGGGCAGGTTAGCTTTTTAGATGAGGCTGTAAAAACCGAGCAACCCCTGTGCGCTAAGGGTTACATTTGCCCTTATATTGATGGCAGACAAGTCATCGGAGCAACCTATATAAAAGATGATGAATGCTTACAAGTAAGAGCCGAAGATAACGAGCAAAATTTGGCAAATGTCAAAGAATTTCTTTCATGTAAAAGTGAATATGATCCAAAAAAATTAGAGGGCAGGGTGTCGTATCGGTGTTCAAATAGCGATAGGTTTCCGCTTATCGGCGCCGTTGGGGATGTGGAATTTTACAAAAGCGAATATAAAGCCTTGCCATGGAAAAAACACAAGCCCCATCTTTTTAAAAAAGCAAAATATTTACCAAATCTTTTCATCTCAACCGCCCATGGCTCAAGGGGTTTAGTAAGCTCCATTTTGGGAGCAAATATCATAACTGCTATGCTTGAAGATTTACCAATTCCTTTAGAGGAGAGTTTGCTGCACGCCTTGCATCCAGAACGTTTTACCATAAGGCGACTGCAACGTCAAGAAGTTTGGTAAAATTTAATACCAACTAGCATAAAAATAAATGGCATTTTGAAAAATTCTTACTTTATCAGTTTTCTGTTGTCCGTAATCTGTTTTCAGTATATATTTGTATTTAAAGGCAATTTTATGCTATAATTACAAATATATATGAAAAAAAGGCTCTCACATGCAAAAAATTTCCATACATATTTTTGATGAACATGTAGCTAACATGTATCAAGATGGGGATAGGATTTATTTGGAGCAGATTAAAGATTTGTGCTATAAAGTTAGTCCGCTTATGATAAGCAAAACTCAAAAAGAGATAGAAACAACCGATCTAAAACACCTTGAGAGTGTTGCAGGGTTTATCAGCGATTCTTTGCCAGGTCATTTTGGCGATGAGATACTTCAAAACTTTTTTTTGAAAAATTTAAACAAATATCCAAGTGTTAGCGATAAGTTGCTTTTCATTGGAAATAGGGGGCTTGGAGCTTTAACTTATGAGCCATCTTTGCAAAAAGAGTATGATATGAGCCAAACTATGGAGCTAAAAACCATGTTTGAGAGGGCAAAAGAGCTTAAAAAGGGTGGTGATTATCACTCTTTGCAAGACGCTTTTTTAATCTCTGCTCACTCTTTTGTGGGAGGTGCTAGAAGTAAGGCAGTTGGGGCTATAAATCTTAGCTCAAAAGAGGTATATTTGGGCGATAGAACAAAGCCTCTTAGGGATGATTTTATGCACTGCATTATCAAATACGACGACACAGCAGGCGGGAATGAAAACAAATCAACTTATTCAAAAATTGAGTATATTTATTATTTGTTGGCTAAAAAAAGTGGTATTGATATGATGGATTGCCATTTAGTTGAGGCTGATGGTAAGTATCATTTTGTAACTAAAAGGTTTGACATAGATGAAAAAGCAAAGAGGTATCATGTGCATTCTTTGGCAGGGCTTTTGCATCTAAATTATAATGAGCCTAGGCTTATTGGTTATGAGGATTTGTTAAGAACGGCTGTGAAATTGGGAGCTTTTGGGAGCTTAGAGCAACTTTTTTTACAAATGCTTTTTAATTATATGTTTGTAAATCAAGATGATCATATTAGAAATTTTTCTTTCATGTGCGATAGGGATTTTAAATGGAGGGCAACCCATGCTTATGATATAAGTTTTGCAAAGGGCAAAAAACAAACCATCGAACATCAGCTTTCTTTATATGGCAAGGCACTTTCACAGATAAATTTAGATGATATTTCCACTCTTGCTACGGAGTTTTCCATAGATTTAGAATTTGTTGCAAATTCTTTGGAGTTTATGAGCGGTTTGCGAGAAGATTTGTTGCCAAAACTTTTAAAAGAGTATGAAATTGACCCTTTAAAGCAAAAACAAATCTTATATGAGAGCTTTTTAAGGGATTTTCAAGGAGGTTTAAAATGAGTGAGCTTTTAGAAAAATTAAAATCATCTCAATCAAAAGTAAAAAAGAAGCTTAAAGATAGATTAAATATAAATAGCCCTTTTGGAACACTAACGGATGATGAAATAGCGTTAGTTTTAGCCATTAGAGCAAAAAAATTGCGAATATCCCAAAACAAAAAACAAAAAGATTTTGCTAAGAATGCAAAGTTAAGCTCGCCTAGTACCTATTCAAACTATGAGCAAACAGGGCGAATTTCTATGGTAAATTTTATCAAGGTTTTAAGGGAATTTGGAAGAGTGCATGAGCTTGAAAAGCTGCTTTTGCCAAGTACAAAAGATAAGATTGAGGAGCTTAGCAAAAAGAGGGTTAAGTAAGCGAATTTATCAGTAAATATAAGGCTGTGATTATTAAAACCGCCCCCATTAGAGCATTGAAAATCCTTAGTCTCTTCTTTGTGTGTAGGATAATTTGCAATTTTTTGCCTAAAAATCCCCAAAAACAAAGGCATATATAACAAAGAAAAAAGTAAATCACAATGAAAATTAAAATCATCTCGCTTGAGCTTGAATATATGGAAACCCCTGCGATACAAGCCATCCAAGCCTTTGGGTTTAGCCATTGGAGTAAAAATCCTTGGTAAAATTTTAAGGTGTTTTTGTTATTTTTTTCGATATTTAGTTTCGCATCTGAAGTTGCTATTTTGTAGCCTAGATAGACGATAAAAAGTGAGCCTAAGATAGATAAACTTTGCAAAAAGAGTGGATATTTTGCCAAAAAAGAGATAAATCCTAAGGCTATAAAGGTAAGTAGTAAAGTAAAACCAATGGTCGCACCTGAGATAAAACTAAAAGTTTTTTTAAAGCCGTGATTTATGCTCGAAGAGATTATAAGAATATTTACAGGACCCGGAGATATGCTCATAGCAAAGGAGAGCGAAATCATAGAAAAAATTATCGAAAAAGTCATAAATTTCCTTTTTTTGAAGTGATTGTAGCGACTTTTAAATGTTAAATATAGGAAAATATTGCTAAAATTTTGTATGCTAAAAAATGATAAAAAACTTTTCTCTTGGGATTATTTTAAAAGCGATGAATTGCCTTTTGTGGAGGCTAGATATTGTGCCAATTCAAAACGCCATTATGAAAAGCATTTTCATGAGAGCCTATCTGTCGGCGCTGTGGAGGAGGGCGAAATTGCTTATATATGCAAGGAAAAAGAGTATATTCTTTTGCCAAATCAGCTATCCATCATCGAGCCAAATGCCCTTCATTGTTGCAATCCTTTAAGTGAAGATGCACGGACTTATCACATGGTTTACGTGGACGCTACTTGGTGTGAGCAAATCCAAAAGACATTGTTCGATGATGTAGATGGATTTGTGGGTTTAAAAGATGCTCACTGCGAAGATAAGGAGCTTTTTGATGAGTTTTTAAGGCTAAATAAAACCTTGTTAGATAGGAGGGTTTTTCATCTTGAAAAAGAAGAGCTTTTGGGGAGTTTTTTTATAAAACTTTTTAGCAAATACTGCCACAAATCCCCAAAAACACCCATCAAGCCAGATACAGATAAAATAAAAAAAGCAAAGGATTTTATGAGTAGCAATTGTGCGGAAAATCTTACCTTAGATGACATTGCTAGACATGTTGGTATGTCGAAATTTTACCTAAGTAGGATGTTTAAAAAGCAAACACATGTAAGCGTGTATAAATATCTTTTAAATTGCAAGATAAATCAGGCTAAAAAACTTTTGTGCCAAGAGTATAGTAGTTCGCAAATCGCCCTTTTATTGGGCTTTTTTGACCAAAGTCATTTTATAAGTACCTTTAAAAAGTACGTTGCCCTAACGCCAAATGAATACAAGGTATCACTACTTAGCTAAGATTTATTTGGGAATTATCAAATCCATCGTAAGGAATAATCTATGATAGCAAAAAAATACGAATTTTTAGTTTTTTCATTTTTTATGAGTTTGTTTATGAGCATTTTGATGTCGGGGGTTATCACTTTTATAAATATTGGTTTGGTGGAAGATTTTGCTTTTATTTGGCTTGAAGCTTTTTGTAAGGCTTTTGTGGTGGCTTTTCCTGCGGTTTTAGTGGTAGTGCCACAGGTTAGGAAGATTGTTAAAATCCTTGTTAGATCTAGTTAGCTAGATAAAATCTCCTAAATAAACTGCACCAAGCCCATATATATGAAAGTTCCTAAAAATATGGACAATAGATAATTTTTAAAAATTATATGCAAAAAAGCAGTAGATGCAATGGCGCTTATCTCTTTTAAGCCGTAGGGTGCTTGGGAGAAGTTTGTGTCTTTTAGGGTGTAGATTATCAGTATGCTCATGATAATTGGTGGAAAAAATTTACCTACAAATTCTATAAATGGAGGTAGTTTATTGCTTTTAAAAAACAAAAATGGAAAAACCCTCGTGAAAAGATTTACTAAGGTCATTATTAGTACGGCTATGTAAATTTCATTCATTTTCAAGCCTTTTTCTAAGGGTAAACAAAAAAATCAAGGATACCAAGATGGAAGCAAGAAGCATCTTATCGCTGGGCACAAATATAAGGGCTAGGATGGAAGTGGATATGCCTATCAAAAATGGAATTGGATTTTTTAGATTTTTGTACTGCTCAATGCAAAGGACTATAAAAAGGGCTGTTAGGGAAAACTCCAAACCTTTTGTGTTAAATTTAAATCCCAATCCTGCCACAGCGCCTAGGGTTGATCCTAGAACCCAGTATGATTGATTTAGGGCTGTTAGAAAAAAATAATACCACCTTCTATCAAGACTCTCATCTTCTTTTATGGTTGTTAAAAGTGCGTAAGTTTCATCGGTTAAGCCAAAAATCAAGTATGGTTTGAAAGCTTTAGTGTTTTTAAATTTTTCCAGGAAAGATAGCCCATAAAAAGACTGCCTAAGGTTGATAAACCATGAGGCTATGGCTATGTCTATGAAGCCTGCTTTGATATTAAAAAAATTTATAGCTATAAATTGTAAGGCTCCCGCATAAATAAAAATCGACATTATAGGCGCTAAATACCAAGGATACCCAAATGAAACCAAAAGCAAGCCAAAGGCAAAGCCTATGACAAGGTAACCCATCAAGATGGGTATTGACACTTTTAGGGCATATATAAATTCTTTTTTGTGTTTCATGTGATCTAATGTTTCCTGGTTATTTTACCTGGGATTATATCTTAATTTTTTTAATTTAAGGTGAAATTAATATATTTTTTAGATCATTCATTCTTTTATGAGTGAAATTTTATGTTGATACATATCAGATCTTATTATAAGTTGTGAAAATTCTATTGGTTTTTTTTCTGAATCAAAGGATAGTCTTTGCAGGCTTAATAGGGGAAAACCTTTTTTGGCATCTAGTTTTAAAGCTTGCTTTTTTGAGGCTTCTATGGCTTCTATGGTTTCCTTGGCTGAAAAGATTTCAAAGTTGTACCTTTCTTTTAAAAAAGCATATAAGGATCCTTGGTGGAAGTTTTTTTCTAGATTTGGAACCAGGTTTATATCGAAATAATTATACATCAAAGCAAAGGGTTTTCCATGTAAATATCTGCTTCTTTTTAGGCATAAAATCCTCTCGCATTTTAGTAGATCTTTTATGAAGTGTTCCTTACTTATGATCTCAAAATCTATGGAATTTGTTGTAAGATTTTGGTTTTGTTTGGCTAGTCTTTGGGTAAGAGAGCCCACGAAATTGGCATCATAAGATACCTTTTGTTCCCTCACAAAGGTTCCTTTTCCCTGTTTTTTTTCAACTATATTTTCCCTTTGTAGCTCATCTATGGCTTTTCTAACTGTTATTCTGCTAACTTTATATAATTTCTCCAGCTGTCCCTCGGGAGGAATTATGTCGTTTACTTTATAGTTTTTTCTTATGTCTTGAAGTAGCTTTTCTTTTAGTTGTAGGTATAGGGGAACGCCGTTATTTTTAAGCATTTATATGTCTTTTTCTAAAATTTCTTTGGCTTCGCTTTTCATTTTTAAAGCTACTTCATCATTCCATTTTAATTCATCTTTCATGATGGAGATTGTTTTATCTAAAATTTTCAAAGCTGCTTTTTTATCGATCAAAGCAAGGCTAGTTCGCCTAACCAAAAAGTCCAAAGGTTTTTTTACAAATTCTTTTCTTATGCAATAAATAAGTTCAGCATTTGTTTGGGGATAATTTTCTTGTAATCTTTCAATCTTATCGCTTATTTTCAGTACTTTTTCACTTTTATCCCCATACATACTAAGAAGATAATTTTTTAAGTTTTCATCAATTTTAAGATCTATTTTAGCCTCTTCTCCACCATCTAATATCATATCTTTGGTTTTGCATTTTTTGTGTTCTAAATTATTTTGAGCTATGGCAAAATTTAAGGTTTCTTCACCCATTTTTCTATAAGTTGTCCATTTTCCTCCTATCACACTAATAAGTCCAGATGGGGAGCTAAATATCTCGTGTTCTCTAACTAAACTAGCTGTATTCTCACTATCAGATGCGACTAATGGGCGAATGCCAGACCATGAGGAAAGTATTTCGCTTTGGTCTATTTTTAGATCAAAATAAATCTCTAAATGTTCTAATATATATTCTATATCCTTTTGTTTTACTTTGGGATGAACTTGTATTTTGCTTGGCTCATCGGTTGTCCCAACTAGGCATTTTCCCATCCAAGGAAGTATAAATAACACCCTTCCATCCTTTGTTTTAGGTATCATGAGCCCCTTATTTGCAGGGAGATATTTTTTATCCAAAACTATATGGATGCCTGAACTTAATTCTAGTTTTCTTTTGGCATTTTTATCGTCTAGATTTCTTACTTCATCCGAAAAAGCACCTGTGGCGTTTATGATGGTTTTAGCTTTGAAAGTTAAAATCTTATCTTCCAAAATATCCCTAGCCTCAACCCCACAAACCCTACCATTTTCATAGATAAATTTTTCAACCCTATGGTAATTTTTACATTCGCAAGCAAATTTTTGGGCCGTTTTTAAGATGCTTATATTAAATCTTGTATCATTAAAGCTCCCATCATAATACTCCACCGCACCCACAAGGCCTTCTTTTTTTATGTGTGGATAGCTTTGTAAGACCTTTTTTCTTGATATTATCTTACTTCTGCCAAGTCCTCTTTTTCCAGCTATTAGATCATATAAGCTAAGCCCTATAAACATGTAAGGAAGCTCCCACCATCTATAAATTGGCGTTACAAGCGTGATTGGACAGCTAAGATGGGGAGCATTTTTTAGGGCTCTGTGCCGCTCTTTTAAGCCTTCTTTTACTAGATCAAATTGGGATTTATCAAGTTTTTTAACAGCAGCTTCTAGGTATCTTACGCCCCCATGGAGCAATTTTGTGCTTTTAGAACTAGTGCCACTACTAAAGTCATTTTGTTCTAAAATCAAGGTTTTAAAACCCCTAGAAGCTGCATCTAAGGCTATGCCACTACCACTTGCGCCTCCACCTATGATGATGATATCATAATCTGTTTGCATATCCTTCCTTAATGTTATAACATTATAATGTTATAATCTTTTATGAAATTATAATAATAATTTTCTAAAATTTACATTAATTTGATTTCCATGTGTAGATTTTACAAATTATGATGATTTTTATAAATTTTATCCCTTTAATTAAAGTAGATTTATGTTAAATTTAGTATAATTTTTCACTGAGAACCTTAGAAAGTTAAGGGTTTATGTTTTTTTGATTGGGGAGTAAGTTTTATGTCCTTAGAGTTGAAAAATGTATCTATGGAAGTTGATGGTAAAACCCATATTTACAATACAAACTTAAAACTTGAAAAAGGAACTATGAATGTTCTTTTAGGTAGAACACTTTCGGGTAAAACTACGCTTATGCGTATCATGGGTGGTCTTGATGTTCCAACTTCGGGAAGGGTTTATTTCGAGGGCGTGGATGTAACGGGGATGAGGGTTCAAGACAGGAAGATTGCTATGGTGTATCAGCAATTTATAAACTATCCTTCTTTAAGTGTTTATGACAATATCGCAATTCCCCTAAGAATTATGAAAAAAGATGAAAAACAGATAAAAGAAGCTGTTTTAAAAACTGCAAAGCTAATGAAGCTAGATGACATTTTAGATAAAAAGCCCCTTGAACTTTCAGGCGGACAGCAGCAACGATGTGCTTTGGCAAGATCTTTAGTTAAGGGATCTGGTCTTGTTTTACTAGATGAACCTTTGGCGAATTTGGATTATAAATTAAGGGAAGAATTAAGGGAAGAAATTCCTAAAATCTTTAAAGAATCTGGATCTATTTTTGTTTATGCCACCACCGAGCCAGAGGAAGCCTTGCTTTTGGGCGGAAATGTTGCCATTTTGTGGGAGGGTAAGATTACCCAATTTGGCAAAACCAAAGATGTTTATCATAATCCTAAAAATATCTCAACTGCAAAAGTTTTTTCAAATCCGGCTATGAATTTTTTAAAAATCGAGAAAAAGAATGGGTTTATTTATTATGGAAATGGCGAAAAAGTAGCGGCGACTGAGGCTTTGGAGGACTTGGAAGATAGTAAATATATAGCAGGCTTTAGGCCAAATCATTTAGAACTAAAACCTCCAAAAGGAAATGTTATAAAATTTCATGCCCACCTTGATATAACTGAGATAACAGGCTCTCAAACTTTTTTACATATGAAGTATGGAAATGATTCTTGGATAGGTCTAATGCATGGCATTCATGATCTAGAATATGATCGTCAAATACAGATCTATTTGGATGTAAAACATATTTTTATCTTTTCTCAAGATGGAAATTTAGTTAAAACCGCATCTTATGTGGGCAAAAGGTAAAAAATGGTAAAGGTAAAAAATGGCAAAAATAACTTTTAAAGACTTAGCCCACTCATACAAGCCAAATCCACAAAATCTAGAAGATTATGCACTTTTACCCATGAATCATGAATGGGAAGATGGGGGCGCTTACGCACTTTTAGGTCCCTCTGGATGTGGAAAATCCACTTTGCTAAATATCATTTCTGGCATTCTAGCTCCAAGTGAGGGTAGGATTTTCTTTAATGATAAAGATGTTACAAAAGATAGTACGGTTGAGCGAAACATCGCCCAAGTTTTTCAATTTCCTGTCATTTATGACACCATGAGTGTTAGGGAAAATTTGGAATTTCCCCTAAAAAATAGAAAAGCAAAAAAAGATTATATCAAAAAACGAGTTGAAGATATAGCAAGGGCTATCAAGGTTGAGGATATGCTCGATTCTAAAGCGGTTGGTTTAAGTGCTGATGCGAAGCAGAAAATATCACTCGGACGTGGTTTAGTTAGGGAAGATGTGAATGCTATTTTATTTGATGAACCTTTAACCGTTATTGACCCACATATGAAATGGGAGCTTAGAACCCAGCTAAAGGCTCTTCACAAGGAATTAGGTCATACTATGATATTTGTAACCCACGATCAAACGGAGGCTTTGACCTTTGCCAATAAGGTTGTGGTTATGAATTTTGGTAAGATTTTACAAATAGGAACCCCTGAAGAATTGTTTGAAAAACCAGCCCATACTTTTGTGGGGTATTTTATCGGAAGTCCTGGGATGAATATATTTGATGTGGATTTGGAGGAAAATGTTGCTAAAGTAGGCGGAAAAAAGATAGGGCTTAAAAGACGATATAAAAATATTTCCAAAGGCAAAATCCAGCTAGGTATAAGACCTGAATTTATAAAATTAACCGATGATCCAAATGATATAGAGATAAAAATCTCAAGGATAGAAGATGTTGCCCATCATAAGATAGTAAGGGCAAAGCTTGATAATACTTCCCTAAATATAGTGGTAAATGAAGATGTTGAAATAAACCAAAATATGAAATATATGAAATTAGATGCAGACAAGATAAATATCTATCAAGATGAATGGTTGGTCGAAGGAGAGGAGGCAAGATGAAAAAAACCCTAAATCAAAAGGCTTGGTTTTTAGTTCTTCCTGTTTTTTTACTTGTGGCTTTCTCAGCGGTTATTCCTCTTATGACTGTTGTAAATTACTCGGTTCAAGATACCTTTGGAAATAATGTATTTTTCCCTGTTGGGCTTGAATGGTTTAGTGAGGTTTTGCATTCTCAAAGGATAAAAGACGCCCTTGGTCGTCAAGCTCTATTTACTATCATTATACTTCTTATAGAGGTTCCCCTTGGTATTTTTGTAGCCTTAAATATGCCAAAAAAAGGCTTTTGGGCGTCGTTATGTTTGATAATAGTTTCCCTCCCTTTGCTAATTCCATGGAATGTGGTTGGTACTATTTGGCAGATTTTTGGAAGAAGCGATATTGGGCTTTTGGGCTATGTTTTAGATCAAATGGGTGTAAGCTACAATTACTCCCAAGATATTTTATCTGCTTGGGTTACCATAATCATCATGGATGTTTGGCACTGGACTTCCTTGATAGTTTTGCTTTGTTATGCAGGGCTCCAATCCATTCCTTCGGCCTATTATCAAGCAGCAAAGATAGATCAAGCTTCTAGATGGAGCGTTTTTAGGTATATAGAACTTCCTAAGATGATGGGTGTTTTGCTGATTGCAGTTTTACTTAGGTTTATGGATAGCTTTATGATCTATACTGAACCTATGGTTGTAACTGGTGGAGGGCCAGGAAATTCCACAACATTTTTGTCCATCGATCTAGTAAAAATGGCAATAGGGCAGTTTGATTTAGGTCCTGCGGCGGCATTTTCTATCATTTACTTTTTGGTTATTTTGCTAGTTTCATGGGCATTTTTTACCATCATGACAAATATAGACAAGCAGGAGAATTAAAATGAATAAAAATTTTATCACAAGCAAATCAGCAATTGTAATGTTTTTATACATACTTTTTCTAATGCTACCAATCTACTGGCTTATTAACATGAGCTTAAAAACCAATGAAGAGATAATGGGAGCCTTTTCTCTTTTTCCAAACAATTTAACCTTTGATAATTATATAACCATTTTTACTGACCCCACATGGTATTGGGGATATATAAATTCTATCATTTATGTGCTTTTAAATACAATTATTTCCATAACGGTCGCACTTCCGGCTGCCTATGCTTTTTCAAGATATACATTTTTAGGCGATAAGCATCTATTTTTTTGGTTATTGAGCAATAGAATGGCACCTCCTGCGGTTTTTGCATTGCCATTTTTTCAGTTGTATTCAAGTGTTGGACTTTTTGATACCCACATAGCCGTTGCCCTTGCGCATACCTTGTTTAATGTGCCCTTGAGTGTTTGGATACTAGAGGGCTTCATGAGGGGCATTCCAAAGGAGATAGATGAGACGGCCTATATAGATGGCTTTAGTTTTTTTAGTTTTTTTAGGAAAATATTTATCCCCCTCATAGCCTCAGGTATAGGGGTTGCTTCCTTTTTTTGTTTTATGTTTTCATGGGTTGAACTGCTTTTAAGCAGAACCCTAACATCGGTAAATGCCAAACCAATAGCAGTAACCATGACCAAAACCGTTTCAGCCTCAGGGGTTGATTGGGGAGTTTTGGCAGCTGCTGGTGTTTTGACATTAATTCCTGGTGCTTTGGTGATTTATTTTGTACGAAATCACATAGCAAAAGGTTTATCTTTGGGTAGGGTTTAAGGAGTTTTTATGGATTTATCATGGATGGCATGGACTGCTGGAACTGCTATATTTTTCGCAACCATAGCCCTTTTTTTGGTTTTGATGACCATTTGGGCCTTAATCGCCCCTCAAGCTCCAAGACTCGGTATCTTGAGGATAGAGACCACACCTGGAGATAGATTGTTTTTAAGTTTGCTAGGGAGTGCATTTATCTGCCTTGCTTGGTTAGCTTTTTTTGGTGCACCTGTTTATGGTGGTTTAGTTTGCTGTTTTTTTTATGCCTTAGCGGTTTTTCGCTGGGTGTAAGATTTAATTTGTAATCAAATTTTTTTACAGGAGAAAACAATGGGAAAAAGAAGAGTAGTCATTTCGGCTTTAGTGGCTGTATTTGGCCTTAGCACAAATGCTTTTTCTATACAAAATGAGGCCAAATGGCTAGAAGAATTTCAACCCTCAGCCATCAGTGTAGATGAGCAAAAAAAGGAAATGGCGTGGTTTGAAAAAGCTGCTACTCCATTTAAAGGCATGGAGATAAAAGTTGTCTCAGAGGGTATTACCACTCACGTTTATGAGAGTAAAACGCTTACAAAAGCTTTTTACGATATAACAGGCATTAAAGTGATCCATGACATCATAGGCGAGGGCGACGTGGTTGAAAAACTTCAAACCCAGATGCAAACTGGACAAAATATTTATGATGCATATATAAATGACTCTGACTTGATAGGTACCCACTGGAGATATCAACAGGTAAGAAATCTAAGTGATTGGATGGAGGGTGAGGGAAAAGATGTAACAAGTCCTACTTTAGATCTAGATGATTTCATAGGTACATCTTTTACAACCGGACCCGATGGAAAGCTTTATCAACTTCCAGATCAACAATTTGCAAATCTTTACTGGTTTAGATATGACTGGTTTACAGATAAGAAAAATATGGCTGACTTTAAGAAAAAATATGGCTATGATCTAGGTGTTCCAATAAACTGGTCTGCTTATGAAGATATAGCTGAATTTTTTACAGGTAGAGAAATAGATGGTAAAAAAGTTTATGGACACATGGATTATGGAAAGAAAGATCCAAGTTTAGGTTGGAGATTTACTGATGCATGGATGTCTATGGCTGGCATGGGTGACAAGGGAGAGCCAAATGGACTTCCTGTTGATGAGTGGGGAATTAGAGTAAATGACAAATCCCAACCAACTGGCTCATGCGTCAATCGTGGTGGTGCCACAAACTCACCCGCTGCTGTTTATGCGGTTGAAAAATATGTGGATTGGTTGAAAAAATATGCTCCTCCAGGTGCAGCTGGTATGGTATTTTCAGAAGCTGGTCCAGTTCCAGCCCAAGGGGAAATCGCCCAGCAAATGTTTTGGTACACAGCCTTTACCGCAGACATGGTTAAACCAAATATCCCAGTTGTTGATAAAGATGGCTTACCAAAATGGAGAATGGCTCCATCTCCCCATGGTGCGTATTGGAGTAAGAGCATGAAGATTGGCTATCAAGATGCAGGTTCATGGACATTGATGAAATCAACTCCAGTTAAAAGAGCAAAGGCAGCTTGGTTGTATGCCCAGTTTATTACTTCAAAAACCGTTGATGTGAAAAAATCCCACGTGGGATTAACTTTTATCAGACAATCAACCATAAATGACGAATCTTTCACAAAAAGAGCTCCAAAACTAGGTGGTTTGGTTGAGTTTTATCGCTCTCCTGCAAGGGTTCAATGGTCGCCAACAGGAACAAATGTGCCTGATTATCCAAAATTAGCCCAACTTTGGTGGCAAAATATAGGCGATGCGTCTTCGGGAGCTAAAAGTGCGCAAGAGGCGTTAAATTCCCTTTGTAAAGCACAAGAGAAAGTTCTTAGCAGGATTGAAAGATCAAAGGCTCAAGGGGATAAGGGTCCTAAGCTAAATGAAGTAAAAGATGACAAATATTGGTTATCAAAACCAGGTGCCCCAAAGGCAAAACTTGCTAACGAAAAGCCAAAGCCAGTTACAATTTCCTATGATGAGCTCATCAAATCTTGGAAAAAGTAAAAAAATCATAAAGGGTTGGGAGCTTTCCTGACCCTTTTTACAAAAAAGTAGGAAAAAATGAAATACATCTTAGCTATTGACCAGGGAACCACATCTAGTAGAGCCATTTTATTTGATAAAAACTTAAAAGTAGTAAGCATAGCTCAAAAGGAGTTTGAGCAACATTTTCCCCATTCTGGCTGGGTAGAACATGACCCAGAAGATATATACGAAAGCGTTGTTGAAACTTGCAAAGAAGTTCTCAAAAAGCAAAATATAGACGCTAACGACATCGTATCCATTGGCATAACAAACCAAAGGGAAACCAGTGTAGTTTGGGAGAAAAAAACTGGAAAAGCTATCTATAATGCCATAGTTTGGCAAGATAGAAGAACAGCTTCCCTTTGCCAACAATTAAAACCCCATGAGCCCATGTTAAATGACAAAACTGGCTTATTATTTGACCCTTATTTTTCTGGCACCAAGTTAAAATGGATTTTAGAAAATATGGATGGAGCAAAGCAAAGGGCAGAAAATGGCGAACTACTTTTTGGAACCATAGATTCATTTTTGATTTACAGGCTAACAGGCGGCAAAGTCCACGCAACTGATGCTACAAATGCCGCAAGAACCATGCTTTACAATATAAAAAATAACGCTTGGGATAGGGAGATTTGCTCCTTGCTTGATATTCCTATGGGTATGTTGCCTGAAGTTAAAGATTGTGCCGATGATTTTGGATCTACTAGATTGTTTGGAGGCTCAATCCCCATAAATGGCGTAGCA
Organism: Pseudomonadota bacterium; assembly: GCA_002746565.1. Classification (GTDB taxonomy): domain Bacteria; phylum Campylobacterota; class Campylobacteria; order Campylobacterales; family Campylobacteraceae. The sequence continues at coordinate 27,376 of PDPI01000002.1, forward strand.
GGAGACCAGCAAGCCGCATCCATAGGACAGGCATGTTTTAGTGAGGGCATGATAAAATCAACCTATGGAACAGGATGTTTTGTACTTTTAAATACAGGAAGTCATGTAATAAAATCAAAAAATAAGCTTCTTGGCACAATCGCATATAGATTGGATGGAAAAACCACCTACGCCCTTGAGGGCTCTATCTTTATAGCTGGAGCAGTAGTCCAGTGGCTAAGGGACGGCTTAAAAATCATCAAAAATGCACAACAAACCCAAGAATTAGCACAAAAAGCACACAAAAATGAAAGGGTATATCTAGTCCCAGCCTTCACAGGACTTGGTTCTCCTTACTGGGATAGCGAATGCAGGGGCGCCATGTATGGCCTAACAAGAAACACAAATTCAAACGACATAGCAAGAGCAGCCCTTGAAAGCGTGGCGTATCAAACCAAAGATTTGCTAGATGCCATGATGAATGACTGCAAGGAATTTGACATAAACCCTAGTATTTTAAGGGTAGATGGGGGCATGAGTGCGTCTGATTGGACTATGCAATTTTTATCAAGCATGCTTAATCTCCCCATAGACAGACCCAAAATCCTAGAAACCACAGCCCTTGGTGTAGCATATATGGCCGGCATGAAAAGTGGCTTTTATCCAGATCTAAATAGCTTTACTAAAAATTGGCATCTAGGAGCTTCATTTAGTCCTAATATGGATGAACTAACTAGAAATAAATTATACAATGGCTGGAAAGATGCTATTGGTAGAACCCTTGTGAAGTAGATATTTTTTAGATCTAAAAGAATAAATATTTTCATCTGGGCGATGAAAGTTTTCGTTATTTTGGTATGCTCTTATTTGGGTAAAATACTACTAAAATTTGTAAGCGGTTTATATCTTGATTGCTACAACAAGTAACTCCCAAGTCAGCGATCGTAGCATTTTTTTGCGGATTTTAGACTTCGTTTAGCAAAGGCAATTGCCAATTTTAGTATATTTTTGCTAAATGGAGAAAGTATTTATAAAAATCGTTTCAGTTATTAAAAAAGCTATGATGTAAGATATTGTCAAAAGAAAAATTAAGCCTAAAAGTATTATCTATACTGATAGCTGGTGTGGATGTGATGAACTAGTAGATGCGAAATATGATAAGCATTTTCTCAAAAAGTGTAATTACAAGAAATGTTATTCCATATTATATAAAGACGCTTTGTAATTCTTGCTATTTTTATTAATTTCATTTTTGTCTTAAAGAATTTATATATTAATTTTTTCTGCTCCTTTGTTTATTTTTTTATATGGTTTATATTTTTTTTGTCCTAGTTTTGACTTGATTTTATCGCATTAAAATAATATAAGGAATTGTAGCAAAAAATTTTTGTTTAGTCGCCGACTTGACAAAAATTAAAAAAATTAGTAGAATGACCTCCTTTTAAATGGGAGTGACTTGGCTTCGACAGGAGTAGTTGGAACTTGGTTGCATGTCGTTCTGAACAAAACGTTAAACTGTCCGTTTAAACTTAAACGCAAACAATACAGATTACGCTCCAGCTTACGCTAAAGCTGCGTAAGTTTAACTAACTTTGGAGGTCTTGTGTTGTGGATGCCATTTTTCACAACTTTTCAAGGCTAATAACAAAACAAATGGCTGTGGGATTTAGGCTGACCGATTAGATCTCAAGATAAGGTCTTAGTCTAGTGAAGTTTCGGAGTGTGTGCAAAACTAGATGAAATCAATCACACTTACTAAACATGTAGATGCCATTTTTTGGTTATTTTTGGACAGGGGTTCAATTCCCCTCACTTCCACCAGAGATTACCCCTTGATCATTTCATCAATTTACTTTTCAATATAGAAGGCAAAGGTAGAAAAAAGAAAATATAATAACTGTTACAACAACTGTTAATGTTATATCGTCCCAATCACTCGAATCGATACTATCTTCAATTTTCCAATTTCACCTCCTATTGAGATAAAATACAGGACAAACAATAACTATGATTCTTCTAGTAATCATTAAAGTTTCAGTCAGATATTTTTCGAGCATTTACATACCTTCTTGATCATATATTAAAAAGCACAATATAGCTAATTTTTATGACGTTTGAAATGATCTAATAAATTTGCCCGCAGGGTAATTTATTGGCTCCAATGATTTGTTATAGTTTATTTTGTAAATACAAATCGCATAGGTTCACTATGACATTTACCATAAAAGTATATATCAACTCCTCCACCATTTGGTAACTGTGTCAATACCACTGATAAACCAGATGTTTTATCTTTTCTTTTTGACATAGCATCTTTAAATACCCACACTTCATAAAACACAGGAATTTTATGTGAAACTATACGAGTTTCAACTAAATCACTTTCCTCAAATCCACAACCTTGTTTAAATGCTTTTAGCACATCTGAATATAGAAGTTTCGAATTTAATGCAATACTTTTTCCTTTCTCTCCAGCCCAATCAGATTCATAAATATCTGCATTGTTTGTCGAAGTAGTTTTATATAGCCTTATTGGCATATATTGTTTTTCAAGATTTTCATTTTGGACATTCATTTGGTTTGAAAAACTATTAACACAACCATTAATCATGAAACCCAATATTGCTAAACTTGATAGTGTTTTCTTATTTATCATTTTATATTTCCTTTTTGCTATAACGTAAAGTTCACCGGCGAGTGCAACGAGTCCGGTGAAACGACTTGTTATGAAATTTATTCTAATAACTTTTTTGCTTTTTCAATATTATCAACGCCAAAAACAAATCGGTTGTTTTCGGCAGGATAACCAAATCTTATATTAAGACCATTTTCCTTAAGTAACTTACAAATACCACCAAAAGAACCTGGTTTACCAGTAACTTTTTTTTGGTCTTTAGATAAAATGAAGACATCTGAAATGGATGTTACTTTTAGATTGGTTTGATCTAGAGCTTTTAGAGCAGAACTCTCATCGCTAACCAGAAAATGTATAACAGATTGGTTGTCCAGAGTTGATAAACTTAACCCTTCAATATTAACACCAGAATTACCCAGTGACTCTCCGATTTTTATTAATATTGAAGGGTCATATTCTTGCACAATACAAATATCTTTCAAATGCTAACCTCCTGTTATGTTGTTGTGAATAAAAACACTACCACTTTAAAACTAGTGTCACTTAAGGCCTTGGTAACGTGCGCTACCAGGCGTTACGTTGAACAATTTGTTAGGTAAAACTACACCGATTTATTTGGAAAAGAAACCTCAAGAACCAAACATCCTACATCGGTCTTAAATGGGCCATGCACCTCGCCTGGAGGCCTACTCGCATAATGTCCTTTCTCAAGCCACATTTGAAACGCCTCATCATAAAGACGCCCCTCGATTATGAAAACTTCCTCAGGATATTCATGA
>PDPI01000003.1 GCA_002746565.1 Pseudomonadota bacterium
TGCGATCTTAAATCCTGCATTAGCAGTGGCATTTACATCTTTTAACTGGCTTACATTTACAGCATCAGTATCATCTATTCCAGGGGCAAGGTTTGTAATCTTTTTATCTCCCATGTCTATACCTGAGCTGTTTATATCTATGCCTCCTATATTTGCACCATCTATATTTATGTTTTTAGCAAGTTTTATTTTTAAAGTACTATTGCCATCTGCAATTACGCCTATATTAGGATTGTCAGAAAGTTTACTATCATTTGTTTCTCCACCAATTACATTTACCTTTTGACCTAAAGTTCTATTAAATTCATCTCCTGAGTCTCCTGCGAAGGTTAGAGGTTTTTTAACTTCTTTACCCAAAACATCAGCAACAGCATAAAGTTGGCTTCCATTTATGGCATCGGTTGAGTTTTCATCTATGGCTCCTGGGGCTACATTTTTGATTTGTCTTTCATTTCCTACCGAACCAACTGAGACCTGATCTCCCGCTTCAACATTTTCATCACCTTTGAAATTACCATAAGTAATACCATTAATAGTAGCAGAATCTACTTTGGTTGCATCTATTTGTGTTGTAGATTTTGCACCTAGGGCAACTGAATTTTTCTTTGAAGAATTTGATTCTCGACCTAAAGCCAAAGCGCTATTTGCAGTTGCTTCAGACTTACTACCTAAAGCTACAGAATAACTGGCACTTGCATTTGAATCAGTACCAAAAGCGATAGAACTATCACTTATAGCATTAGCACCCACACCAGCTGTTATGGCATAGACTCCCATTGCCCCTGCTTTCGCCATTGGCAAACCCTTATTGGTAGTTGAGTTTCCATCGGGCTGAGATGCACTGTTTTCATTTGTATGAAAATACACCTTATGATGATCATGAAGGGCCTTTGCTACAGCATACAGCTGAGAGCCGTTGATAGCATCAGTTGATGTATTTGAAATTTGTCCAGAAGCCACATTTTGTATGCGCCTTTCAGCACCACTCGCACCAATAGTTACAGCTCCGTGGGCTTGTTTGGCCGTATAGTCATTTGATTTGAAAGTTAAATCAGCATAAACAGTATCGCTCACAACCCCTTCCGAACCAGCTGTAGTTGTATTCCCATCAGTGCCATCTAATTTCTTCAATACGCCACCCGTATCTCTTGCGGAGCTTCGAGTCCCTAAGTAAACTGTATTTCTAATGGTTTCATTGATTTCATTTCCAACAATAAAAGTCTCTTCACTTGTAACATTGTTATCAGCACCTATGATAATAGAATTTGATCCACTTTGTGAAATGTGTGAATCAGAACCCATAACAACAGTTTTATCAGCTCTTGCCTCAGAATTTGAACCAACAACTATACTCGAAAGACCTATAGCCTGGGTTTTAAATCCCACAGCCGTAGTTTGATTTGCTTCGGCGTAAGAGAGTGCTCCAACAGCAGTTGCTTCCACGCCACCCCGTTCAGTCCAATCATAAAGATCTATGCCTCCAGCTGATCCAGTTTGACCACCTCTCTCTCCAAAGCCTGCAGTTGCACCTACACCAACTGCGGTAGCTCCCTTTGCCAAGGCCTGAGCATGAATAGAAATGGCAGTTGAACCATCTCCTGCTGAAAAAGTTGGTCGATAATTCCCACTAGAGTGTGGATTATAGCCAAGATTTTTAAGATAATCATGTTTACTATAACCAACAGTATCATTAGAATCATCTCCCCCTATGGAAACCGAACCAGTCCCTGTTGCACGGGTATCATTTCCAATAACAATCGACTGTCTTTTTCTGCTCTAGCCCTAGAACCTAAAGCTACTGTTTGATCGCCATCTGCAAAAGCAAAACCACCAACAGCGACAGCATCTCTCTTCAAACGCCTAGAACTAGAAGTTTCATGACTATCGGCAAAAGCATCATGACCTAGTGCTATACCCGAGCTTACACTTTCCGACCTAGCACCTAGTGCAATACCACCCTTTTCTCTTGCAACAGCATCTATACCAATAGCAATAGAGCTTTCTTTAAGAGCTTGGGCACGATTGCCAAAAGCTATAGCATTTTTATTTTCAACTTTAGCTTCATTTCCAATAGCAATAGCATTCACATGTTGCACTGCTGTTCCAGCAACAGAGCCCTTTCCAAGGGCTATAGAATTAGCTCCCTGATTTGCCAATGCTCCATAACCTATAGCAATACGACCTAAATTTTCAGCCTCATCAGCCTTATCTCTCAATTTTCGTATAACAACATCAAATTCATCATTATCATTAATAGAGCCAGTAAGATAACCCGCACCACCACCTAGATTAAAATATGCATCCTTATCTGTTACACCCGAAGCATCCAATACTTGCTGAACGGCATCTCTCACATCATCGTGAGTTGCACCAGCTTGCTGTGAAGCTGTTATGCCTGCTTGAACCGCCTGCTCTATGGTACTAACATAAGCATCCGTTTTTTTTACACCATAATTTGTCTTGGCATCCTCACCCAAAGTAACCGAATTGGGGCCACCACTGGTGTCTTGATCGCCACACACCACAGCTTCTAAATCATGATCATAATAACACCAGTTAAGACCAGTTGCGGTTACATCAGGAGCATTCCACCTAGATGGATCAGTTCCAGTGGCATCTGCAAAAAGAGAAGTATTAAAAATAGCCACCAAAGACAGAAGACTAAGGGAAAATTTTTGGTAGCAACAGGTCAAAAAACTTGATGTTTTAGATCCACACTGTTCTACTTTGCTTGATTTTTTACCAGCCGTTTTAGCTATCTCAGGGATAGCAACCCATGTATTTGTTTGTTCGCAGTATATTGATTTGAATGTCTTATTCACTAAAATCCCTCCTTTAAGATATTCTCTTTTTACTCACTACTATATCTTAATCATGCTGAATATGCAATAGTATTCAATAAAAAATAACCTTAATCAGTTACCCATGGTTACATAATTATAAGATAATAAAATATAAATAGGTGTCTTCTTCAATATAGCTTAATAACTTGTAGTTATACTTGAATTCATGTACTGAAGTTCGATAATAAAAGTAACTTTTAGTAACGGATTTCTACATTGTAACATAAAAAATAAATTATAAATCTAAATAGTAAAATAATAAAATCTTATATTTAAAGTTCAAGCATTAAACTGCTCATAATTTTGACGAATAGCTTCATATAGTATAATGCCAGCGCTTGTGGCTTGGTTTAGGCTTCTACCATTTTTTCCCATGGGGATAGTGATGGCATTTTGCCAATTTAGATCCATAAGCTTTTTGGGAAGTCCTGTGCTTTCTGCGCCAAAAAAGATAAAATCTCCCCTTTGAAATTTTACATCAAAATAAGGTTTTTGACTCTTTGTGGTGGCGAAAAAAAACCTCTTTACATGGGAAATGTTTGCATCTAAAAATTCATCCAAACTCTCCCAGATGATGGGATCTAGCTTTTGCCAATAATCCAGTCCTGCCCTTTTTACCGACTTTTCATCTAGGCTAAAAATAGTGGGCTTTATAATGTGCAGTTTTAGATCGGCATTTACGCACATTCTACCTATGCTCCCTGTATTTTGGGGGATTTGAGGACTTACTAAAACTAGATTAAACATCAGAAAATAATCGTTTTATTTCCATGTATGAAAATCCTATCTTCTAAGGCTAGATCAAGGGCGTTTGAGAGAACTACCTTTTCCACATTTCGCCCTGCTTTTCTCATATCTTGCCATGTCATTTCGTGATCTACATGTATAACATCTTGGCTGATGATAGGACCCTCATCTAGGTTATCGTTTACAAAATGGGCTGTGGCGCCGATGATCTTCACTCCCCTCTCATAGGCTTGTTTATAGGGGTTTGCTCCTATGAAAGCTGGAAGGAAAGAGTGGTGGATATTTATCATCTTTTGTGGGTAGATCTTAACAAAATCTGGCGATAAAATTCTCATATATTTAGCCAAAACTATAAAATCGGGCTCATAGGATGAAAGGGCTTTTAAAACCCTTTTTTCATGCTCTTTTCTTTGTATATTTTCACTTGAGATAAAGTGGTAAGGAATGCCAAACTTCTCACTTAAACCCCTTAAATGATCATGGTTTGAGATAACAGCTAATATGTTTGCATCTAGTTCATTGCTATCGTGCTTTAAGAGTATATCCCCTAAACAATGGTTTTCCTTGGTGCACAAAATGACTATATTTTTTTGTCTTTTCTCGTCTAATTTGATGGTGGCACTATCTGGAAGCATAGCTTGCAAGGTCCCTAAAAAAGCCTTTGTATCCATGTCACCACTCAAAACGGCTCTCATGAAAAATTTTCCCAACTCCCTATCAACGTATTCATCATTTTTAACAACATTTAACTGATACTTAAAAACCACATCCGATATGCGATAAATAAGCCCTTTCTCATCAGGACAATCTATCTTTAAAATATATTCTTTCATGCTCTTCCTTAGTCCAAATTCGTAAAATAAAAACGGGTATTATAGCAAAAATATTTAAAAAACTACTTTTTCGCCCTACCATAAGCCTCTTCCATGGCTTCTAAAAAGGCATTTCTAACACTTCCTTTTTCTAAAGCCTTATAGCCTGCTATGGTTGTTCCCTTTGGGGAAGTTACCCTATCTTTCAAAATGGCTGGATGCACATCTTGTAAGGTTGCCCCAACTCCCTCAAAAAGCGAGGCTAGCATCTTAAAACTAAGGTCCCTTTTTAAGCCCAAATTCACGGCCCCATCACTCAAAGCTTCTGCGACTAAAGCTAACCATGCAGGAGCACATCCAGCAAGAGCCATAGCGATATCTAACTCATCTTCGCTTTGGAGCCAAAAACATTTTCCTATGCTCTCAAGAACACTTATGGCATCTTTTTTTAACTCTTCATCGCCACAAAGAGAGGTGGCTGATTTTTGCTTTAGGGCTGCCATATTTGGCATAGCTCTGATATAATATTTAGCCTGAATTTTTTCTTTTAAAGTTTTTAGATCCACTCCAGCTAGGATGGAAATAAGCCCCTTTGCCCTTCCTTTTACTTGTAGTTTTTGTAAAGATTGGGGTTTGATAGCTAGGATTAAAATATAAGGCTCAATATCTGGCATTGCACCTAAAAATACAACATTTTTATAAGCTTTTTTCAGTTCCTCTCGCCTTTTTTCATTTGCCTCAACCACGCTTATATCGTACTTTTGCAAACCCTTTAGCATGGCTTCGCCCATATTTCCAGCCCCTATGAGTAATAATTTCATTTTCTTCCTTTTTATTATTTTAGCATAAATTTACGACTTTACCAATTCGTCTAAAATGGTTGTGGCGTATGAGCCTTTTTGTAGGGTAAAATTCATCTCAAACCATGCTTTTTCTTCTATGTATTTGTATTCTAAATCCTCTAAAAAACTCCACGCAAAGCGTCTTGAACCTGTCATTTTTTCTTGAAAATTTACAGCCTCTTTGAAAAAATCCTCTTCTATTCTCTTAGCTTCCCCCTCGCTTTTTAAAGCTCTACTTCCCACAAGCCAACCCGTTAGGGTGATCTGCCTTTGCTCAAATCTTTGGATTTCTTTGCCCAAATCTTCGCATAAAAACGCCTTTCCATGGGGGTAATGATGCAAAATATCTCCTGAAAAAATTTTCAAAAATTGATTTTGATTTTTTAGTTTCTTGATAAGCTCATCATCAAAATCAAACATTTTTTTAAGCTCATCTGCTCCAAAATTTTCAACCAAATGGGAAATTTCTATCCTTTTGCTAAGCCAAGAATTAAAAAGTTCACTTTGATAGGCTGAGATTAGAAAGTTTTTCATCTTTTTATTTTTGTATTTTAACTCACCTTTGAGAATTTTTAAGCCATCTTGAGCATTTTTTTGCTCCCTTCCAAATCTTTGGTAACCAAAAAAGTTTGGATAACCATTTTGATCTAAAAATTCAAGTCCACTTTGGAGTTTTTTTGCGTCAATAGCGGATACTTTTTTTAATCTTATGAAAAATCTATTTCCCTTTAAATGACCTATTTTTATCTTATTTTTATGGTAGGTTTTGCTTAAAATTTTAATTTTTGCATGGGAAAAATTTTCAAATTTATCTTCATATTTTTTTAAAATACTTATGTATTGGGTTGTCATGCCATCCTTATCTTTAAGTCCCGCATAGCCAAAATCCCTTACCTTTGCTCCGCTAATTTCACTTAAAATTTTCAGCATATCCCAAGTGGTCAAATCTTTTTTTCTTAGATGCAAGATCAGATGCTCACCTTCTTTGGTAAAATCATAAAGGGGAATTTCCTTTACAGAAAAATCACTGGAATTTTTGGTAAAAACCACATCCTTTAATGGCGAATGTTTTAACACATAAACTTTTTTCAATTTCTTCCTTTAGTTTTTAAAATGATGTTCCCTGCAAGGGGATTTATACTTACCCCTAACCGCCTTTGCCACTATGTTTAAAGGGGTTTTTGTACGCTTTGCCTCACTTAAAATTCTTTTATAAAATCTAGGATGAAAGGAAAAAAGCATTTCATATTCTTCCCCGCTACAAAGCTGGGCTTTTTCCATCTTGCATCTAAATTTAAATCCTAATTTGTTGATTTCAGACAATCTTGATAAGTCCTTTCCCAATCCATCGGAAATATCAAGGGCTGAACTAACAAAAGGTGAGATACGATAGAAAAAATCAGATCTTAGTTTTGGCTTTATAAACTTGTGTTCTTTGCTTAACTTTCCACCCCTAAGCAAGGCTTTTAAACCCTTTAAACTTTGCCCAAGTTCACCTGTATGGGCGATCAAATCGCCCCTTTTCATGCCAGATCTAAAAACTGGATTTTTACTTTTTGAGATTATGGTTATGGAAATTGTCAAATTTTTCCCACTTGTGGTATCGCCTCCGATTAGCTCAACACCCCACTCTTTACATGTAAGCCTAAAAGCCTCGCTTAACTTTTTGATTTCTTTATAGGAAAAATCACTAGGCAAACTTGTACCAATAAGGGCGTAAAGGGGTTTTGCATTCATAGCAATAGCATCTGAAATGTTTACAAGCATAGCTTTTTGAGCGATCTGCTCTAGGCTCATCCATTCCCTTTTAAAATGAATATCCTCAGCAAAAATATCCTTAGAATAAACCCATTCGCCAATAACCGCCCCATCGTCGCCTATGTAAGAATTTTTGAGTAAGTTTATGGCAAAGCTTTCTTTGTTCATCTTAACCTTCTTTTAACGTGCGAACAGCCAACGGAACGCACGGCATAGCCGTAAGAAGTCCGCACTAAAGAAGCAAACTCTAAAGAATTGCTTTTTTCCAAAAAGCTAACCGCTACGCTACAAGGAGTTGATATATTCAAGTTGTCTCCTTTTTAGCTCGATTCCAATGTCTTTGCCCTCAAACCCATCTTTTATAATATCTGCAACTTTTATATGAAAATCAAACTTTTTCTCATAAATTCCCAATTCTTTTGCCCTTTCTACCAAACCCCTCTGGCAAATACCAACCCAATTTTTAAGGGGGATTTCTAGGCTTATTTTTAAAAGTTCTTTATCTAAAAGCGGCAAAAGTTTATAGGGAGATTTGCTTAAAATATTGATATATTCATTTGGTGCTTTTATGTTTTTTAAACTTTTTTTGATGTCTAAATCCAATTGGTTTAAAAGCACATATAAAAAAATAAAAGGGTGTAAAGATTCTGTTTTATGGGTGTGAAATTCTTTTAATGCATAAGATATTTTTTTTGCTTTTTCATCTCCAAAATCAATTCCAAAAAGCTTTTTAAAAATGCCTAGTTTATATAGATTTAAAAAACCAAGATCTAAATTTGGAGACAAAAATATCTTCTCTAACTCCCAAAAAATTCTCTCTTTGCTAATCTCATCTAAACCCATTGATTTCATCACATCAAAAGTTTTAGCATCTATACTAAAGCCAAGCTGGGAAGAAAATCTAGCTCCCCTTAAAATCCTCAAACTATCTTCAGCAAATTTTTTCTCATCAATTAGACGAATTTTGCGAACTTTTATATCATCTAACCCGCCCCAAAAATCAAGCAATTTTCCCGAAAATATATCTATCATCAAGGCATTTATAGTGAAATCCCGCCTGCTTGAAGCGAGTTTTTCTTTATTGCAATAACTAACCTTAAAACCTTGATGACCCGAAGCAACCTTACTTTCAATCCTTGGAATAGATAGATCAAATCCTTTCCATTTATATACAAAAAAGCTTTTCCCAACCCCAATGGCGTCTATTTTCTTGGCAAAACTATCAAAGTCATCTGGATGCATATCATAAATCTCCACATCCAAATCCCCAACCTTTCTTTTAAGAAGCAGATCCCTAGGAGCACCACCCACCAAATACGCCCTTTTAGTGTAAGGCTTTAAGTGGTCTTTAAGTTCATTTAGTAGATCTAAAAGGGAATCCTCCAAAGCAGAAAAGATCCCTAGATTTTCCATCTTTTAGGATATATAACTAGCGATGAGTGAACCGATTTCACTTGTTGAACAAACTTCTTTAGCCTCATAGGAGCCCAAATCTTTTGTTCTATATCCATCCTTTAAAACCCTATCAACCGCATCATCTATCTTATCGGCTGCGGAAGCTTCATTTAAAGAATATCTAAGCATCATACTAGCACTCAAAATAGTAGCTATGGGGTTTGCTATGCCTTGTCCAGCAATGTCTGGTGCTGAGCCATGAATAGGTTCATAAAGCCCTACTTTTCCCCCTATACTTGCACTTGGTAAAAGTCCGATAGATCCGCTAACCATACTAGCTTCATCACTTAAAATATCCCCAAAAATATTTCCTGTTAGTATAACATCAAATTGCTTTGGATTGCGGATAAGTTGCATGGCGGCATTGTCTATATACATGTGAGATAGGCTAACTTCTGGGTAATCTTTGGCAACTTCTTCTACTATTTCACGCCAAAGTTGGCTTACTTCAAGTACATTTGCTTTATCTACCGAACAGAGTTTTTTCTTTCTTTTCATAGCAGCTTCAAAGGCCACAATGGCTATACGCTTTATCTCATCTTTGCTGTAAACCATGGTATTAAAAGCCTTATCTTCGCCCTTTCCCCTTGGTTCTCCAAAATAAAGCCCGCCGGTAAGTTCGCGAACCACAAGCAAATCAACGCCTTTTAAAACATCTTCTTTTATGGTGCTTGCATTTAAAAGCGCATCATAAACCTTGGTTGGACGCAAATTTGCATAAAGTCCTAGTTCTTTGCGAATCTTTAAAAGTCCTGTTTCTGGGCGTTTTTCCCGGGGTAGATCATCCCATTTTTCTCCACCAATGGCACCAAAAAGAATAGCATCTGAATTTTTACTTCCCTCTAAGGTTTCTTCCGGAAGCGGAACCCCTAAAACATCGATGGCAGCCCCACCCATTAGGTATTCGTTATAATTTAGGGTAAAACTCTCCACAGCTGCGACAGCATCTAGAACCTTAATGGCTTCATCCACAATCTCCGGTCCTACTCCATCGCCTTTTATGATAGAAATATTATAATTTTTCATTATATACCCTTTATATTTTTCTTTGCATAATTCATCAATCCGCCCTCGCCTAAAAGTTCTTGCATAAATTCTGGGATTGGCGAAAAATCATAAGTTTTATTTGTTTTTAGATTTTCTATTTTTCCGCTATCTAGTGTTATTTGTACCTTATCGCCTTCCTTTATCGCATCACTTTTATCAAGCTCAAAGATGGGTAAACCCATATTAAAGGCATTTCGGTAAAAAATTCTTGCAAAGCTTTTCGCTATGACTGCACTAATTCCAGCAGCTTTTAGGGCAATAGGAGCATGTTCGCGACTGCTTCCACAGCCAAAATTTTCCCCAGCCACTATCACATCACCCTTTTGCATCTTATTTACAAACTCAGGGTCAGCATCTTCCATAACATGCTTTGCTAATTCATCTGGATCTGAAGTGTTTAGATATCTAGCGGCGATGATCAAATCCGTATCGATATTATCCCCAAAATACCAGACCTTACCTTGTATGTTCTCCATAAAAATCCTTACATTTTTAAACAATGAATTGCAATTATAGCCAAAAAGGAGTACGAAAAAGATTAAAGGAAAATTTTTCTAATCTTAGCTTTAATGAAAAATTACTTTTTTTTATTGATGTATTTTTCAAAATATTCATTTGCAGACGTGTTATTTTGGGGAGTTTTTAGCTCTATTTGTTTATTGCTTTGAGAACTATTTACATCTGGCTTATAGTAGATAAAATCCACAAGAAAAATAAGAGCAATAATTAAAACTAGGGGAATTAAAAAAATCATTTTATCTTCCATTTTTGATTTGTTTTGCCTATTATATCAGTTTTTTGATAATGGGGAAGTTAGAGGGTGGGAGAGGCACTGACTAAATACGACAAAAAATAACTAGCATTTTGAAAAATGCTTACTTTACTACTAGCTATCTGTTTTCAGTTATTTGCAATCTGTTCTCGCACTGACTTTCCGCTTAGTCAGTACCAACCCCAATCACTAATATATTATTAAGCATTATATGGTAAAATAAATCCTTTTAAAAATCACATGGTAATCTTTATATATTATGTAAGGGAGTATTAATGCCAACAGCTTCAGCAAAAAAAACAAAAAATTCCAAACCAGTAAGCCTCATCAAGAAAGTTGAAAATCTTTTCGCAGAAAAAAGCAAAAAGCATGTAACCTATGAAAATTTGATGTCCTTTTTTGACAAACAACCAACATTGGCAAATGCAAAAAAGGTAAGCACTTTTTTAGAAAAATACCAAGTTTCATTGATTAGCTCAGCAGAAGTAGCAAAAAAGCGAAATATAGAAGAGGCAAAGCAAAGGGCAGCAAGACTTCAAAAAATACAAGATGAGAAACTAGAAGAAGAATTTGATTTAGCAAGCGAGAAAGAACTACTTGAATGGTCAAGAAGCGATAGTCCCGTTAGAATGTATCTAAGAGAAATGGGTCAGATCTCACTTTTGACAAAGGAAGAAGAAATCGACATCAGCAAACAGATAGAATTTGGCGAAGATATCATCATAGATGCTTTCTGCTCCGTTCCTTATCTGATAGATTTTATACTCGACTACAAAGAAGCCCTAATCAACAGAGAAAGAAGGGTAAAAGAACTCTTTAGAAGTTTTGATGATGGAAGTGATGGCGATGATGATGAGGATGATGAGGAAGAAGAAAACAAAAAAACAAACAAAAAAACCGATAGCACAAGAACCCAACAGGTTGTAAGTAGTTTTAAATCCCTAGATAAGGCTAAAAAAGACTGGATGAGGGCTACTAGCAAAACTCCTGAAGATCAAAGCGATGAAATAGCAATGCTTCATTATAACCTCATAGTAGCCTATAAGAAAAAGTTGCTAAAAGAAAAACTTATGGATCTAGGACCCACTAGCAAACTTATAAATGAGCTTGTAAAATCCATGGAAACAGCCCTAAAAAGCGACGGAGAATTTGATAAGGAATTAAAAAGATTAGAATATAAACTGCCACTTTTTAATGATATGTTAAAACAAAACCATTCTAAGATTTTATCCAAGATAACAGACCTTTCAAAAGAATCTATAACCGCCCAAGTTCCAGAAGCTACTATGGTTTCAACCTATATGGAGATAAAAAAACTCTTCCAAACAAAAGAAGCAAGCAAAGAGGGATTTTCCTTAGAACCTAAAGCCCTAAAAGAGATATTAGAACAAATCAAAAGGGGAAAAAGGATAGCAGACGAGGCAAAAGCGAGAATGGCAAAATCAAACTTGCGCCTAGTTGTAAGTATAGCAAAAAGATACACAAATAGAGGTTTGCCATTTTTAGATCTCATCCAAGAGGGAAATATAGGGCTCATGAAAGCTGTGGATAAGTTTGAATACAAAAAGGGATATAAGTTTTCAACCTATGCCACATGGTGGATACGCCAAGCAATCAGTCGCGCCATAGCAGACCAAGCAAGAACCATCAGAATACCCATACACATGATAGAAACCATAAATCGCATAAATAAAATTACCAGAAAACACTTACAAGAAAACGGAAAAGAACCAGACATAGACACGGTATCAAAAGAAGTTGGTCTAAGTAATGATAAGGTTAAAAATGTTATAAAAATCACAAAAGAGCCCATCAGTCTTGAAGCACCAATAGGGAACGAAGATGATGGAAGATTTGGGGATTTTGTGGAAGATAAAAGCTCCCTTTCTCCAATGGAACACATACTAAAAAATGACCTTAAAAATCAAATAAACGATGTTTTAGATCAGCTAAACGAAAGGGAAAAAGCCGTAATTCGTATGAGATTTGGCTTAATGGATGATGAAAGCGACAGAACCCTAGAAGAAATCGGCAAAGAATTAAGCGTAACAAGGGAAAGAGTAAGACAAATAGAAAGCTCAGCCATCAAAAAATTAAAACACCCAAAGGTTGGCAGGAAGCTTAAAAATTATATAGAGGGGTAAGATTGAGCACTAATTTTTATTTATAGGCTACTAGCACATCTGAAAACCTAACATTTTCTAGATCTTGTATGGGCTGAATATTTTCATCTTCAAATAATATAACTATAGTTGAGCCCATCTGGAAACAGCCTAGTTCATCGCCTTTTTTAAGTTCTAGATCATTGTACTCATAAAGTGTTTCTAAGCCTGCTTTTGCGTTGGTTTGTATTCTTTCGTCAAAATTAAAGACGATCTTACCCACATTCAAAGCGCCAACGAAAATAAGATAAAACTTTTGGTTTTTTTGGGTTTGACAGACCAAAATAACCCTTTCATTTTCACAAAAAAGAGAAGGTATCTTGTTTAGGTAAGTAAAATTTACAGGATATAATTTTCCCGGAATATGAATGCTTTTGAGCACTTTCATATCGCAAGGAGTATGGAAGCGATGATAATCCCTTGGAGATAGATAGATGTTTATAAAAGAACCATTTTCCAAAGAAAGCAATTCTTCTTGGGATATATGTTTGCCTAGTAAGTCTTTTAGATCATAAGAGCTTCCTTTTATCTGAAAACTTTGACCTTTATGGATTTTGCCTTGTTCGCTTATCTTTCCATCGCTTGGGGAAATAAAAATATTTTCATCACTATTTATTTGACGCTTATGTTTTAATTTTCTGGTAAAAAGAGCATTTAAACTAGGATAAGTACTCGCTTGTTCAAATTCACTTAAATCAAGTTTTAGAACAAATACATAAGTTTTATTGATAAAGATTTGAATAGGTTTTGGAAAATGATAAGAAGCAAATTTACCAAAGAGAGTTGAGATAAGGTTTGTGATATGTTTTTTTACACTTTGTTTTTGCATGGTTTTTAGTAATCCTACTTTTTGAAATATAAATGGTTTGGGTATTATAGCATAAATCGGCAGGTGGTTGGTGGTGGTTGATTATTGCTTCTGTTTTGGGATTTTTAATTTAGCCTAGATTATGCAAGTAAAACCTTAACTACTAAGCCCTCAAAAGCCCTTGAAGCTTCAAAAGGGTTGATAAGAGATAGTTTTGCTTATCTTTGAAAGAGCCTTTTTTTATGGTGTATTCGGCATTTGCTAGGGTGTGAAGTAGGTTTTTAAATGTGGCTAGATCTAAATTCATCCCCTGAGCTGCTCTTTTTTGGGCTAGGGGCATGGGCAAGGGGTAGCCTAGAATTTGTTTTGGATCGAAATTGCCGTGTAGTTTGATGTAAGAATGGAAGGCAAAAAGTTCGCACACGTAAGCTTGTATGGAATTTATGATAAAAATTTCCGAGTGGTTTCCTGCTTGCATTAGGGTTTCAAATTGAGCTTTTATGTCTTTTTTATCTATAAGATTTACGATAAAATCCCCTAAATTTACCTCTCCTAGTCCAAAGATTAGCTCATTTATATCCTCTTTTTGGATCTCTTTTTCCAAGATGGAAAGTTTTGAAAGCTCATTGACAGCTAGGGATAACTCTTCATTGTGGGTTAGATATAGATGATTTAGGGCAAATTGGCTTATGTTTAGGTTTAGTTTTTTAGCCTCAAGGCTAAGAAGTTGCATAGCTTCTCCCATGTTTGCCTTGAAAAATCTGGCAAAGTCGGCATTTTTCTTCTTAGCAAAGGAAGATGTCATATTTTTTGTATTTTTTTCGTCAGCAAAGCATTGGAGCAGAAAATGGGAATTTTGATTTTTTTGGCAAATATCCACTAGGGTGTCTAATTCTTTTTTGGGTATATTTTTTTGGGTTTTGATAGCAAGTATATTTTTATTTCCAAATAAAGAATTTTGACTAAGATGTCTTTTGGCTAGGGAAAAATCATAATCTTCAAAATAGAAAGTCAAAGTATCTTCAGCTTCCCAAATATCCAAGATCACATCTCCAAAATAACTAACCTGGTAATTACAAACCCCATATAAAAAAAATGACTTTGGTAAGCTTTTTTGGCGGATAAGATTTTCTAGCTCCCTCTTATACATCAGCTAAGCCTTTTTGTTATTTTTACTAAAATTTTAGTGCTTGCTATGTCTGATTGGATGATTTTAACCATGACCCTTTCTAACAATTCCACATCCTTATCGATTACAAAAAGCCTAGCACCCTTTAGTTCATCGTCTAGCTTTGCTAGGGGGGTATTTCCAATATCGCTTATGATAGCTTTAAACTCTTGTCCCAAATTTTCACTCGCCCACCTTGCAAATTTTCTATCCATATAATCCCAGGCAACTCTATCACTCTCCCTCTCAAGGGAGCTTAAATTCTCACATGTAGTATCTATATTTTCTAACTGATAATTGTATAACTTTTGATTATCTTCAATAGATGCTTTAAGCAATCGATGCAAGATAAGATCGCTATATCTTCTAATGGGCGAAGTAAAGTGGCTATAAATGTTAAATCCCAAGCCAAAATGTCCCTTATTCTGGCTCTCGTAAAGAGCTTTTTTCTGGGCTTTTATGATGAGCTTATCCACATCGGCTCTTAGGTTAAAATGCTCAGCTTTTTTTTGGATATTTTTTATGAGTTTTGGTAATTCTGGGGAAAAATCAATATCTATTCCAATGTTTTCTAGATCAGCCAAAAGCTCTTCTATCCTTTCGCTAGATGGGCTCTCATGATTTCTAAAAATGCCGTACTGTATCTTTTTTGCAGCCGCCTTATTTGCTAAAAGCATACAATCTTCTATCAAAGCATGGGATGGGGTTTCCTCCTCTATCTTCACAGCGATTAGATGCTGGTTTTCATCCACTCTCATTCTTAGATCTTCACTTCTAAATTCAAAGGCATTTTCTAGGCGTTTTTTTCTTAATTTTTGGCTTATGGGGTACAGGGCCTTTAGCCATGGGAATACCACTTTGTCCCCCGCATCTAAGTCTTGGTATTTTCCTTGCAAAAATAAATCTATTTCCTCATAAGTGTAGCGTTTTTTGGAGTTTATAACGCATTTTATAAGCTCTTCGCCTTTGACATTATTGTCTGCATCTAGAAAGATTTTAAAACAAAATGCCAACCTATCTTTATTTGGTTTAAGGGAGCAAATATTTTCACTTAAATTTCGTGGCAACATGGGAATTGATTTGTGGGGAAAATAGATGGAAAATCCCCTTTGTTTTGCCTCTTTATCGATAGCATCAAAGGGATGAACGTATGAACTTACATCGGCTATGGCAACATATAAGCAGTGATTTTTTTCGTCATAAAATATAGCATCATCATAGTCTTTTGCGTCCACTGGATCTATGGTGCAAAAGGGAAGATGGCTTAAATCCTCATAATCTTCATATAAATTTTTATCCACCTCAAAGCCATAGCTTAGGGCTTGATTTTGGGCTTCTTTTGAAAAGAGTTCTTTTTTGTTATAAAGGGCTAGGGATATTTTCTCATCCACGCTCTCATCGCTCAAAACCCCTAAAACTTCCTCTATTACCCCTGTTTCGTTATTGATTTTTAAAACACTTTGTTCGGGAAGTGCTTTTAAGGATTTTTGGGAAGCGGTTATATTTACATGTAGATTTGTTTTTACATTCACACCTATGATTTTTTTATCTATTTTTTTGGTGTAAACGATGGAATGAGAAAAGGCTCTTTTGGCTATGTAAACCACCTTCGCCCTTGCCCTTTTGCCCCTTGTAAAAAATCTTTTAGCTACTACTATATCGCCCTTTGAGCCACCATTTAAATCCTTTTGTTCTATAAGTAAATCTTTTTTTCCTTCTTGGTCAAAAACTTCTAAATATCCCGTCCCATTACTTGCCACATCCAATCTTCTTGCCATGTGATTTTTGGAAAATTTGTATGTGTGATTTGTTTTTTTTATGATGTTTAGGATTAATAAATCCTGCAAAAGGGATCTAAAGTCTTTAGATATTTCATCTTCTTTTAATCCCTTTGATAGGGATTTTAGTAGGTTTATCATCTATTTTCTCTTTTTGGATTTATACTAATTTGCATGAAAAATATCCTCTTAAAAACTTCTTGCTACTATACAAAAAAACACCTTAAATGCAAAGATTATAAAAAAATATTTTTTTTCAGTATGTTTTGAGTTGTTTTTTTGTAAAATGTCCCTTCTAAATAACAACTTTAAAAGGAAAATAAGATGGCAGTAAAGGTTTATTATGATAAGGATTGTGATTTAAGCATCATAAAAGAAAAAAAAGTTGCAGTTATAGGTTTTGGTTCTCAAGGGCATGCCCATGCTCAAAATTTAAGAGATAGCGGAGTTGAGGTTGTCATAGGCCTTAGAAAAGGCGGCTCTTCCTGGGCCAAGGCTGAGGCTAAAAATTTTAAGGTTTTAAGCGTGGCTGAGGCTTCAAAAGAGGCTGATCTTATCATGATACTTTTACCAGATGAGCTTCAAAGTGAAGTTTTTTACAAAGAAATTAACCCAAATTTAACTGAGGGAAAAACCATAGCCTTTGGGCATGGCTTTAACATCCACTACGGACAGATCAAAGCTCCAAAGGGTGTTGATGTTATCATGGTGGCCCCTAAGGCTCCAGGACACACGGTAAGAAGTGAATTTGTAAATGGTGGTGGCATTCCAGATCTAATAGCCGTTGAGCAAGATGAAAGTGGAAATGCTAAAAACCTAGCCCTCTCTTATGCAAGTGCCATTGGTGGAGGAAGAACTGGGATTATAGAGACAACTTTTAAGGATGAAACTGAAACGGATCTTTTTGGAGAACAGGCGGTTTTATGTGGTGGTGTAACTTCTTTAGTTCAAGCTGGTTTTGAAACATTAACTGAAGCGGGATATGAGCCTGAGATGGCGTATTTTGAGTGTTTACATGAGCTTAAACTTATCGTTGATTTGATGTATCAAGGCGGAATTGCCGACATGAGATATTCTATCTCAAATACGGCTGAATATGGGGATTATGTGAGTGGTCCTAGGGTTATAACCGATGAGAGCAAAAAAGCTATGAAGGAAATTTTAAAAGAAATCCAAGATGGAACCTTCGCTAAAAATTTCATACTTGAGCGTCAAGCAAATTATGTAAAAATGAATAGTGAAAGAAAAATAAGTGAAAATTCTCCCATAGAGCAAACAGGCAGAAAACTAAGGGCTATGATGCCTTGGATTAGCCAAAATAAAATCATCGATAAAGATAAAAACTAAGATCTAGTGGGCCAGGCCCACTAGATTTACAAGAAATTAGATGCCAAGAAAAAAAAGAAAATCCCAAACAAGAAAAAAAAATAAATCTTTTTTTACCATAAAGTCTTTGTTTATAATACTTTTGATTTTATTTTTAAGCACCCTTACAACACTCTATGTTCTGCATGAAAAAGAGGTTTTGATCTTTAATTTTGATAAAATAAATAAAGAAGAAAAAGTTATAAACCAAGATGATAACCTTTTAAAAGAGATAACCTTAGCATTAAAAAAACAAGAAGCGTCTCAAAAATCCGAACAAGCAAAAACTCAAGATATACAGGAAGTTTATTTTGAAAGCAACGATACTAATGCATCTAAAAAAGATTTGATTTTAGAAGATAATCGTACAAATAAAATCCAACCGATAAAAAAAACCCAAACACCCCACAAGGCAAAAAAACCCAAACTAGCCATCATCATAGACGATGTTGCCTTTGGGGCTCAAACAAGAAAGATCAAACAAATTCCATATAGGGTTACTCCTTCTTTTATGCCGCCTTCTTCCATTCATCCAAATACTCCAAAATTAGCAAAATCTTTTTCCATTCACATGGTTCATTTGCCCCTTGAAGCTTTCAATAATCCAAATGAAGAGCTTATGACCCTGAAAACTAAAAGTTCTTATAAAACCATTAAAAGAGAGATTGTAAAAATAAAATCAAACTTTCCAAAGGCGGTTTATTATAATAACCACACAGGAAGTAAATTTACCTCAAATTTAACTTCCATGGATAGGCTTTTTAAGGTTTTTAAAGAAGAAAGTATAAAATTTTTAGATAGCAAAACCACACCCCATTCTAAGGCAAAAATAGTTGCCAAAAAATATGAGATACCCATCTTGAATAGGGATGTGTTTTTGGATAACTCTAGAAAGCCAAAGGATATCAAAAGGCAGCTAAGACAGGCTATTGGGATAGCTAAAAGACGTGGTTTTGCCATAGCTATTTGCCATCCATATAGTAGTACCCTAGAAGTACTAAAAAATGCAAAGCCCATGTTTAAGGGTTTAGATCTTGTTTACATTAGTGAAATATGAAGCAGCTAGAAAAAATTCCAAAATCCTTACAAAATATAGAAAAAAGTCCCAAAAAGCTTTACTATAAGGGAGATCTTTCATTTTTAGACAAAGATATAATCGCCATAGTTGGCTCAAGGCGACCTAACTCTTACACAAAGGTCTTAACCAACAATCTAGCCTCAGCACTAGCTAAAAGAAATGTTTTTGTGATAAGTGGCGGGGCGATGGGAGTAGATGCTCTAGCCCACAAGGGAGCTTACCCAAAAACCATATCTGTGATGGGAAATTCTTTGGACATAATCTATCCAAAAGTAAATCAAAAACTCATAAAAGATATGGAGCAAAATTGTTTAGTTTTGAGCGAATATGAGCCAAATACAAAGGCGAGTCCGTGGAGCTTTGTGGAAAGAAATCGCATTGTTGTTGGGCTTGCCAAAGCTGTGATTATAGCACAAGCTGATGAAAAAAGTGGCTCCATGCATAGTGCAAAAATAGCCATAAAACAAAAAAAACCTCTCTTTGTCCTGCCCCAAAGACTAGAAGAAAGTAGAGGTACAAATAAGCTTTTATCCGATGGAAAAGCAAAGCTTATATATGATATAGACAAATTTTGCGACATGTTTGGGAAGATAAACGAAGATTATGATGAAATAATAGAATTTTGCAAAAAAGAGACATCTTTGGAAAAATGCCTAAAAAAATTTGGCGATAAGATATATGAATACGATCTAGATGGAAAAATCAAGATAGATAACCTTCGTATCAAGGTTTTATAGTGGAGAAAATAGCCTGTTTGGATGTGGGTTTAAAAAGGATAGGTATAGCTTTTTGTTTTAATTCAAACATTATAATTCCACAAGATGCCATCCAAAGAAGAAATAGAAATCAAGCAGCCCATGATGTGAGTGGGCTTTTAAAAAAATGGGAGATAGAAAAACTAATCGTTGGAATTCCCCTTAGCGGAAGTAGTTGCGAAGAGATGCAAAGAAGGATAAAGCATTTTGTTTCTTTGTTGGATTTTCAAAAGCAGATCATCTTTATGGACGAATACGGAAGCAGTTTTGAGGCAAAAGAAAAGATAAAAGGTATCACAAAACACAAAAGAGATGGGAGGATAGATTCCCAAGCAGCCTGTGTTATACTGCAAAGGTATTTAGATAAGAAAAACTGATATTTTATAATATCAACATAGCATCCCCATAGGAAAAAAACCTATACTCTCGCTTGATCGCCTCTTGGTAAATTTCTAAAGTTTTATCTAGTCCCACAAAGCTAGCAACTAACATCAAAAGGGTTGATTTGGGCAAATGAAAATTTGTCAGCAGATGGTTTGTCCTTTGGGGCGGGTTTTTTGGATGCAAAAAAAGTTTACACCACCCTTTAGTTTTTTTTGTTCTAGCAAAATATTCCACAACCCTAGTAACGGTTGTCCCAACTGCTAAAATATTATCCTTGCTCTCTAAGATTTGCTTTGCTTGCTCGGAGAGATGAAAATATTCCTCATGCATTTTGTGGAAATTTATATCTTCGCTTTCTACGGGCTTAAAGGTTCCAGCTCCCACGTGCAAGGTTAAAAAGGCGTGTTTGTGGGTTTGTTTTAGCTTTTTTAACATCTCTTGGGTAAAATGCAAAGATGCCGTTGGAGCTGCCACTGCACCTTGATTTTTTGCAAATAGGCTTTGATAGTTTTTCTCATCTTCTGCCTCATCTTTCCTTTTGATGTAGGGAGGAAGGGGAACATGACCTATGCTTTCTAAAAGCTCATAAACTTCCTTTATGTTCAAAATTTTATTTTTATTTTGAAACTCAACCTTTCTTGTGCCATCGTCAAAAATTTCTTTTACATTTAAACTATTTTTTGCATCTAGATCTATAATGGTCCCAACCCTGACCTTACCCCTTATATAAGCTTTAAATTCACTTTCATTTAGGGGAGAATTTAGTAAAACCTCCACCTTTCCCCCACTTTGTTTTTTGCCAAATATCCTAGCCTTTATAACCTTAGTATCATTGAGTAAAATAGAAGTATCTTTAGGTAAAAAATCCATCAAATCCCCAAAAATAGCATGGCTTATCTTATCTTTTTTTCTATCATACACTAGCAATCTCGCACTATTAGCTGGAATTGCTGGGTAAGAGGCTATTAAATGCTGGGGTAAATCATAATCATAACTGGAAGTTTTTAGTTCACTTTCCACTTTTCGCTCTCTTCTTCCTCTTCATCATTACTATCCTCATCTTCTTTTTGCTCAGGATTTACTGACCTTGCTATGAATATGGAAAAACCATATAAAAGTATCAAAGGTCCTGCCATG
Organism: Pseudomonadota bacterium; assembly: GCA_002746565.1. GTDB lineage: Bacteria > Campylobacterota > Campylobacteria > Campylobacterales > Campylobacteraceae. The sequence continues at coordinate 20,912 of PDPI01000003.1, forward strand.
AGAAACTGAGTTATAACATCAGGAGGCGTTAAAAGGGCTGAGAATACAAATATAAAAATGATGGCATATCTAAAAAATCCTATCAAGGTTCTATCGCTTACAAGTCCGATTTTGGCTAGAAAAAAGGTAATGACTGGAAGCTCAAAGGCTATACCAAAGGCTATAAGTAGTTTAGTAAAAAAGCCAACATATTCTCCTATGCTTGGTAAGGCAGTAAATAGTTGAGAGCCAAAATTTATAAGAAAATTATAACCAAAAGGAATAACAACATGGTAACAAAAAGCAGCTCCTCCCAAAAACATAAGCGTTGCAAAAAGCACAAAGGGAATGACTAATTTTTTTTCATGGTCATAAAGTCCAGGGGCAACAAAAAGCCAAAATTGCCAAAAAATAACAGGCAAAGATATGATAAGTCCAGCAAAAAAACCTACCTTTATGGCTGTAAAAAATGGCTCTTGAACCTTGGTAAAGATAATGCTGCTTCCCTTGGGCAAAACCTCTTTTAAAGGCTCAACCATCCACGCCAAGATAGGTTCCCAAAATCCAAAACAAACAAAAAACATCACAAAAACCACAGCCACTGAGATGCCAAGTCTTTTCCTAAGTTCGCTTATATGAGGCTTTAGTTCTTCAAACATTTACTTATCCTCATCTTTTTTTTCTTTTTTTTCGCTTTTCTTTTTTTTAGGCTTTCCAAAGTCTTCTTTTAGGCTTTCTATGGTTTCATTTACGCTTTGCTTTGTTTTTTTAATCTCGTCTAATTCTTCTAAGCTCAATTTTTTCTTAACATCATTTTTGGTTTTTTCAAAACTTTCTTTGTATTTTCTTGTTTCTTCTTTTAACTCTTGTATATTCATTTCTTGCTCAATGGAGCTTTTGGCATCATTTATACTTTTTTTGAAAGTTTTGAAAAATTTTGCGATTTGAACCATGGTATTTGGCAATTTTTCAGGACCTAAAAATAAAATGGCAATGATGGCTATAACCAAAATTTCTGTAAAACTCATTCCAAACATAAAAAACCTTTACTTAATTCTTGTAAGACGTAATTTTAGCTTTTTTTGCCTTAAAAAGATGATAAATTAAGGATATTTAAATACTAGTAAGACAATCAAAAATCATCTATAAACACTTTTCCTATGTCCTATCCTCAAAACCAGGATAATCAAATAATCTTCTTTCTTCTCATAAATTACCCTAAAGGTTCTAAGTCTTATCCTATAAAGACCTTTAAACTTACCCTTTAGGGGTTTTATCTTTTTGCTTTTTAAGAGCTCTTTTTCGTATTCGTTGCAAAAGGCAAGGGCAAACTTATCAAGGTATTTTTTTATCTTTATGGCTTCTTGTTTGCCTACTGAAATAAAATCTTTTTTAATTCCATTTCTAAATTCTAACTTATAGTTCATTTATCCACTTATCCATCTCTTGGCTAGAAATAATTTTATCATTCATCCTTTTTTCAGCTATTTTTAGATCTAATATGTCAAAATAATACTCCAAAGCCTCGGCTATAAGCCTGCTTTTGCTCTTGCCTAACTCTTTTGAGAAAGCATCAATATCTTGTTTTAACAATGAGTCTATGCTTATATTCATTCTTAAAGTGCTTGGATTTTGCATTAGGATTCCTTTTTGTTAAAGTGTGTAGTATTGTACACACTTTTTGCCTAAAAAGTCAATATGATAAAATTTGCTACTCCGTAAATTCCATCAATCCATCAAAAAAAGTGCCATTTCATCGGCTAAAAAAAAGTCATTGCAATAGTAAATTTCATTTTTACATATAAGTTTTTTTTCTTTTACAAGTAACTTGGTTTTTTCTAGTTGTTCCTTTGATAGTATGGATTTTTTAACGCCTATTTTACTCCTTAGGCCTAAAAAAATCTTTTCCAAGATTAGATCATCTTTGCTTAAATTTTCCTCTTTTGCGAAAAAGGGATTTTTTATATAATCTTTTAAATCTTTATGGGGATAATACCTCTTTTTACCATCAAATCCCACCGCTCCAGCTCCTATTCCAAGGTAGGGCTTATGTTGCCAGTAGCTAAGATTATGTTTACATGGATGACCAAAACTTGAAACTTCATATCTTGAAAAGCCTTTTTGCTCTAAATTTTGCACCAAAAATTTAGCTAGATCTATATCATCATTTTGAACATCTTTTTTATGGTAAAAAGGCGTGTTTTCTTCTATGGTAAGGCTGTAGGCACTGATGTGATTTACCCCTAAAGATGAGGCTATTTCAAGCTCTTGGAGTAAGTTTTTTTTGTTGTCAAACTTTGTTGCATACATCAGATCTAAGGATATATTTTCAAAGCCAAGTTTTTTCGCATCTAGGATGGCTTTTTTTGCCATTTGGCTATCGTGGGAGCGGCCTAGGAATTTTAATTTTTCGTCAAAAAAACTTTGAACTCCAAAACTTATACGATTTACTCCTAACTCTTTCATGCCACCAAGCCAGTCAATAGTTGCGGAATTTGGATTTGCTTCGCTAGTTATTTCGCAATTTGGAGATAAAAAAGGCTTTATGCACTTGAAAAAATCCCTATAAAAAGAAGTTTCACATGTTGAGGGGGTGCCTCCACCTATAAAAAAAGAGCTAATTTGCCCCTTTTGGGCTTCAAATTTTTCCAAATCTTGCCTTAATTGCTCTGTCATAGAAAGGGCATATTGTTTTTTAAATTCATGTGCTCCAACAAAGGAATTAAAGGCACAATAATGGCATTTACTATCGCAAAAAGGTATGTGTAAATAGGCTAAAATATATTCCAAAAGTCGTCTTTAATGATATTTTTGATAGTATTCTATCATAAAAAAATATAGGTTAATTGAATGAGTGAACAAAAGAAAAGATTTAGACCAAATGTAGCTGCTGTTGTTATGTCTAGCAAATATCCGTTAGAATGCAAATTTTTGCTAGGATTAAGAAATGACATAAGTGGAGCATGGCAATTTCCTCAAGGCGGAATTGACGAGGGAGAAAGCCCAGAAGATGCCCTTTTAAGAGAGCTAGAAGAAGAGATCGGAACTAGTGAAGTGGAGATTATCGCATCTCATCCTGAATGGATTTCTTACGAATTTCCTGGAAAAATTGCCACAAAAATGTATCCTTACGATGGGCAAAAACAGAAATATTTTTTGGTAAAATTAAAATCAGATTCTAAAATAAACATAGAAACAAAAAAGCCCGAATTTGTGGATTTTAAATTTGTTGATAGCAATAAAATTTTTGAAAGTGTAACGTATTTTAAGCTTAATGTATATAAAAAAGTTATAAAATATTTTAAAAACGAAGGATATTTGTAAAATGTTAGTTGTGCAAAAATATGGAGGCACTAGTGTTGGAAGCCTAGAACGCATAGAAGCCGTCGCTAAAAGGGTTATCCAAACAAGAAAAGAAGGTCATGATGTGGTTGTAATAGTATCAGCCATGAGCGGGGAAACAAATAAGCTCATAGAATATGCAAACCATTTCTCCCCTTTGCCCGACCCCAGGGAAATGGATATGTTACTTAGCTCAGGAGAGAGGGTTACGAGCTCTTTGCTAGCAATTTGTCTAAAAGAGATGGGATACGATAGCATTTCCCTTTCTGGAAACCAAGCTGGGATATTGACCGATGATGTTCACACAAAGGCTAGGATAGAGTATATAGAAAGAAATCGCATAGAAAGGGAGTTACAAAAGGGTAAAATAGTCGTAGTTGCTGGTTTCCAAGGGGTAAATAAAGACGCCCAAATCACAACCTTAGGAAGGGGTGGAAGCGATCTAAGTGCTGTGGCAATCGCAGGGGCATTAGAGGCTGATATTTGTGAGATTTATACTGATGTGGATGGGGTTTATACCACAGATCCTCGCATAGTGAAAAAAGCTAGAAAACTTGAAAAGATAAGCTATGATGAGATGCTTGAACTTGCTTCAGTTGGAGCAAAAGTTTTACAAACTCGCTCGGTGGAAATGGCAAAGAAATTAAATGTAAATTTGGTAACAAGAAGTAGTTTTAACCAAAACGAAGGAACGCTAATAACAAAGGAAGAAAATATCATGGAAAAACCAATAGTAAGCGGAATTGCATTAGATAAAAACCAAGCAAGGGTAACCCTAAGGGGAGTTGTGGATAAACCAGGAATTGCCGCAGAAATCTTTTCTATTTTAGCAAATAAAGACATAAATGTGGACATGATCATCCAAAATGTGGGACACGATGGAACTACAAATCTAGGCTTTACCGTGCCAGAAAATGAACTCGAGCTAACAAAAAAAGCCCTAAAAGGAATCCAGCCAGCCAAGCTTATAGAATATGATGATGAGATAGTCAAAGTTTCCGTTGTGGGAGTTGGCATGAAGAGCCATAGCGGGGTTGCTAGTGAGGCCTTTGATACTATGGCGAGGGAAAATATCAATATAGAAATGATAAGTACAAGTGAGATCAAAATATCCATGGTGGTCAATAACAAATACGGCGAACTAGCCGTAAGAGCCTTACATAAAGCCTATGAATTAGATAAATAAACATGAAAAAATACCTAGATTGGACTCTTAAAAATATAAGAAAAAGTGATAACTTTAGCTGGATGGAAGAAAGGAGACTCGAATGGGTTCCTCTGGCTATTTCCAGGCTTCAAACCATACTTGAAGGAAAAACTTTTATAGTTTTAACTGATCCCCAAAGAGAGTGGTTTAGCTCCTACATGCTAAGCTCAATCAATAGCCATGTAAACAAGCGTCCTTTTTTACCCTTTGTGGATTTGAAAACTTTTTTTCCAAATCTAGGCTCATTAAAAAATGCAGAAGATATTGATTTGCTAGAAGATTTGCTCAATATCTCCTTTCCCAATGGATATGTATTTTTCTATGTGGGACAAAGCAACAATTTTAACTTCCAAATAGCCAAAAAAAGGGACGATAGCTTCATGTGGATACTTGATGAATATATACAAAATAGTTTTTTCCTAAGCCTTAAAGATAAGGATTTAGATCTAAAACTCATCCAACTTTATAAACTCTTAGATAAAACCATAGATGTCCTGCTTTTCCCAGAAGAGTTAGAAAAACAATGAACAAAGAGCCAAAAAGTTTTATAGCCGTTTGTGCTAATTTAGAAAGCATGAGAGATAAAATCTCCCAAGAATTTCCCTCTTTAAGAGTGGTTGAATTTTTTAGGGATGATTTTTTGCTTGAAGACGCAAAGGCTGTGGTAAAGGAAGCCTATGTGGCTGAAAAACAAACAAAAATACTTCTTTTAGGAGCAAATAGCTTTAGGATAGAAACCCAAAATTCCCTTCTAAAAATCCTAGAAGAGCCACCATCACATGTGATGTTTGTGATCTGTGTTAGATCTAAAACCATTCTTTTACCAACCATTCGCTCAAGGCTTCCTTTGAGGGTATATTCTAAGGAAAAAATGGATTTAAAAACAGGTTTGGATTTTAGAAGATTAACCATAGGTGATGTTTACAATTTTATAAGCGATAAAAAGTATATTTCCAAGGCAGAACTAAGCGAACTTGTGCAAACTATCACTAAAGAAGCCATAGCTCAAGGGGTTAATTTTAGCCATAGAGAACTTGATTTGTTTGCTAAACTTTTGCAATTATCCCATTTAAATTCAAGACCAAATTCCATTCTATCAACCCAGTTAATCAGCATTTTAGAAAAGGTAAACAAATGACTTGCCATAAGATTTCAAGTGATGTAAATTTAGAAAAAATTATAAGCCAAATAGGAAGCACTAAGGCGGGTGAACAGATCATGTTCCAAAAGGGCAAAGTGGATTTTTTCCATATAAAAAAGCTCAAAACCCCTGCGGCGAATATTTTAAAACAAGAAGCCCTCTCACTAGGAGCCGATGTGGCAGTTCCAAAGGGAGTTATAGTTTGCGAGAGTGATTTTGTAGAATGCCTTTTAATAATCTCAAGGGCAAAGTTGAGCCATCTTATAGAAAAACTCTTATCCCAACCCTTTGGCTTGAAAGATTTGGCAAAAGATCTAAAAAAGCATTTAGATGCAAAAACTTTTAAACCCAAGATAATGGGAGTTTTAAACGCCAATGAAGATAGTTTTTTCCATGGAAGCAGATTTGATGAAAGATCAGCCCAACAAAAAATAGAAGATATGATAGCCCACGGAGCCCACATCATCGATATAGGTGCAGTTTCATCTAGACCTGGAAGCGAGGGTGTGAGTGATGAGGTTGAACTCGATAGGCTCGGAGGGATAATTGACATTATATATAAAAATAAATTATACGAAAAAGTTATTTTTAGCCTTGATACCTATTCGCCTTTATGTGCTAGATATGTCCTTGATAGGGGCTTTAAAATCATAAATGATATAACTGCTTTACAAAATGATGAATTGGCAAAAATTTGTGGCGAATATGAGGCAAGGGTTTGCTTGATGCATATGCAAAATGACCCAAAAACCATGCAAAATGACCCAGAATATGAAGATGTCGTAGAAGAGATCGATAAATTTTTTACCAAGAGGATAGAAAAGGCTAAAAATTTTGGAATTAAGGATATAATCCTAGATGTTGGCATAGGCTTTGGTAAAAATCTATACCACAACCTAATTCTCATAAAAAATCAAGCCCATTTTTTGCACCATGGATATGAACTTTTAGTTGGCACAAGTAGAAAATCCATGATAGATAGGATAATTTCTTCGTCAATAGACGAGAGATTACCAGGAACTCTCATGCTCCACTTTGAAGCGGTTAGAAATGGGGCTAGCATCATAAGATGTCATGATGTAAAAGAGCATTTTCAGGCCTTAAAAGTTTACGAGGCATTAAAAGATGTGGTATGAAAATGAAATGATTATCTATGCTTTAATTTCTGTGGGAATTTTAGCATTTTTAATATTGATTTATTTTTTATTTCGTCCAAAATATAAAAGCTTTAAAGAAATGCAACTCTACGGGGTAATTTGGAAATGGAGATGGAATAAAGATAATATTTATGATCTAAATCCCCATTGTCCGCTGTGCCTTGGTAAATTATTTTACGATGATGAAAGTGCAAAGATAGCATCTACTCCTTTGAATGAAAAAATCACTTTTTTGATTTGTGAAAATTGTAATGGCGAGGAAAAAGGGCGCATTAAAGGCGGAGATAGAAAATATGTTTTAAATATAGTCAAAAGCGATATTTTAAAGCTAGTTAAAACCCAAAAATTTAAAGAGATTTTAGATGCAAGAAAAAGAATATAAAAAATCAATCGAGATCTTAAATAAATGGGCTAAAGCTTACTATGTGGATGATAACCCAATAGCCAGCGATGAAGAATACGATAAATTATATAAACAAATAGAAGATTATGAAAAAAAATATCCAGATAAAAAAGCCCAAAATTCCCCCACATTAAGGATTGGCGGGCTTGTTTTAGATGCCTTTAATAAAGCTGAGCATATAAAAAAAATGTGGAGCATGGAAGATGTTTTTGACCCACAAGAGCTTCAAGCTTGGCATGAAAGGGTGGCAAAAAAAGCAGTTGATTTTTCCCTTTATTGTGAACCAAAATTTGACGGGGCTAGCTTAAATCTTATCTATGAAAATGGACTTTTAAAGCAAGCCATAACCAGAGGAGATGGGCAAATTGGCGAAGATGTTACAGAAAATATAAAAACTATTCGCTCCATTCCTTTGGGCATAGATTATGATGGTTTGATAGAAATTCGTGGCGAGGTTGTCATCAAAAAAGATGATTTTTTTACCATAAACGAAGAGAGATTAAAAAAGGAAGAAGAACCCTTTGCAAACCCCAGAAATGCAGCCGCAGGAAGTTTAAGGCAACTTGATACCAAAGTTACAGCAAAACGAAAATTGTTTTTTTACACATGGGGGCTTGGGGAAAATTCACTAAATTTTAACTTACTAAGCGACGCTATGGATTTTGTTTATGATCTAGGTTTTTTAAGACCGCCAAAAAGACTTACCTGTAAGGGCTTAGATCGAGTCGAAAAACTATATGATGAACTTATAAAAAGTCGCGATAAAATCCCCATGATGATGGATGGAATGGTGGTAAAAGTTGATGAGATTGCCCTACAAGATGAACTAGGCTACACCGTTAAAAATCCACGATGGATGGTTGCTTATAAATTTCCAGCCATAGAAAAAGTTACTAGGATAAAAAAAGTACTTTATCAGGTGGGCAGAAGTGGTGCGGTTACCCCTGTGGCACAAGTTGAGGCAGTGGATATTGAAGGCGTAAAAGTTGAAAGGGCAACACTTCATAATTTTGACGAAATAAAGCGAAAAGATTTACATATAAATGATAGTGTTATCATCATACGAAGTGGAGATGTAATCCCAAAAATAACTAAAGTTTTAAAGGATAGACGAACTGGCTTGGAATTGGCGATAAAAAAACCCACAAATTGCCCAGTTTGCAACTCTTTACTTTTGGATGAAGGGGCTTTTTTAAAGTGTCAAAATCTAACATGTGATGCAAGGCTTATCAATGCTCTAACCCACTTTGCATCTAAAAAATGCCTCAATATAGATGGTCTAGGCGAAAAAATCGTAGTCCAACTTTACAATGAGAAAAAAATCAAAAAAATAGAAGATTTATACAAGCTAAAACATGAAGATTTGCAAAATCTTGAGGGCTTTAAGGAAAAAAAGATAAATAATCTTTTAAATTCCATAGAAAACAGCAAAAACCCTCCCCTAGCAAAGTTTATAGCAAGCTTGGGAATCGAACATATAGGAGAAGTGGCAGCGAAAAAAATCGCCCTTTCCTATGGACTTGAATTTTTAGAAAAAAATAGACAAGATTATGAAAATTTAGATGGTTTTGGCATAGAAATGGCAAAAAGTATGGAGGATTTTATAGAGGTAAATTTGGATGAAGTTAAGAAATTGATTGAGATTATCCAGCCAAAAATTGAGACTTTGCAAATCGCTCATGATAGCAAATTTTCAGGCAAAACCATCGTCTTAACTGGCACCATGGTAAAGGGTAGAAGCAAGATAAAAGAAGAGCTTGAAAAACTAGGCGCAAAAGTAACTGGGAGTGTTTCGACTAAAACGGACTTAGTCATTTATGGGGAAAATGCAGGAAGCAAACTTGATAGGGCAAATAAACTTGGAATTAAAACCCTATCCTATGAAGAATATGAGAAGAGTTTGTAATTGAGACTTGATCTACATGTAAGCGGGCTTGAAAATATAAGTCGAAATAAGGCTAGTGAGCTTATAAAAAAGGGTGAAATTTTTGTAAATGGAAGCTGTGTTTTGAAGCCATCTTTTTTGCTTAGCAAAGACGATGAGATTGTCATAAAAGAAGGCATCCGATATGTAAGCCGTGCAGGGGAAAAATTGGCTGGGTTTTTGGGTGAATTTCATTTGAGTGTAAAAAACAAAATCTGCCTTGATATTGGCAGTAGCAC
>PDPI01000004.1 GCA_002746565.1 Pseudomonadota bacterium
AAAAGATAAAACCCCATTATGGCTCTTTGAGGGCTAGAAACAGGGTAAGTTATAGTGGAAAAAGTTTGAGGTATAGAAAGGCAAATCCAAGGGATTTTGAATGTAAAATATCTGCTTTGGAAAATGTTATATTTTTAGACGATCTAATAACCACGGGAACCACCTTGTTTGAAGCCTTAAAAGTGGCAAAAAAATCAAATATACACCCACTTTTTGCTTTAACTTTAGCTGATGCAAAAGTTAAATAAGGTATAATATCTAAAATTATTGTATAAATAGGAAGTTTGATGGAAAATATTAATGATGAAAGCCAGGATATACAAGAGATAAATATAGAAGATTCTATAAAAAAATCTTATCTTGATTATTCCATGAGTGTTATTATAGGACGTGCTTTGCCAGATGCAAGGGATGGTTTGAAGCCAGTTCATAGGCGTATTTTGTATGCTATGAATGACTTAAATGTAACTTCAAGAAGCCCCTATAAAAAGTCTGCTCGTATAGTTGGTGATGTTATCGGTAAATACCACCCCCATGGTGATACTTCAGTTTATGATGCCCTAGTTCGTATGGCTCAACCTTTTTCTATGAGGGTTCCAAGCGTTGATGGGCAGGGTAACTTTGGCTCAGTCGATGGGGACAATGCAGCAGCTATGCGTTATACGGAAGCTAGGATGACCCACTTAGCTGAAGAGCTTTTGCGTGATATCGACAAAGATACGGTTGATTTTGTGCCAAACTATGATGATAGCATGAGTGAGCCTGATGTATTGCCAAGTCGTATTCCCAATCTGCTTTTAAATGGCTCAAGCGGTATTGCTGTTGGTATGGCTACGAATATTCCGCCCCATAGTATGAATGAACTAGTAGATGGGCTTTTATGTGTTTTGGACAATCCTCAAACCACACTTGAAGAAGTAATGGAGCATATTCAAGGACCAGATTTTCCAACGGGTGGGATTATCTTTGGAAAAAAAGGTATTATTGAAGCTTATAAAACGGGTCGTGGACGCATAAAAGTTAGGGCAAAAACCCACATTGAGAAAAAGGGAAGTAAAGATATCATTGTTGTGGATGAATTTCCTTATCAGGTAAATAAGGCTAGATTTATCGAGCAAACTGCAAGTTTAGTAAAAGAAAAACAAGTTGAGGGAATTAGTGAAGTTAGGGATGAGAGCGATAGAGATGGTATAAGGGTTGTTATAGAGCTCAAACGAGATGCCATGAGTGAGATCGTGCTAAACCATCTTTTCAAATCCACAAATTTAGAGATAACCTTTGGTGTTATCATGCTTGCCATTGACAATAAAGAACCAAAAGTTTTTAAACTACTTGAGCTTCTAAATCTTTTCTTAAAGCACAGAAAAACCGTTATCATACGAAGAACTATCTATGAAGTTGAAAAAGCAAAGGCGAAAGCCCATATCTTAGAGGGTCTAAAAATAGCCCAAGAAAACATAGATGAGGTTATAGCTATCATTAAAGCAAGTGCCGATAAAGAGAGTGCTTCAGGTGAGCTGATGGCTAAATTTGCCCTCTCTCAAATCCAAGCAAATGCCATACTCGACATGAGACTTGGACGCCTAACAGGACTAGAGCGTGATAAACTTGAGGCTGAATTAAACGAGCTTTTAGCAGAGATTGAGAGATTAAATGCCATTTTAAAAAGTGAAGACTTGTTAAATGGTATCATCAAAGAAGAATTGCTTGAGCTAAAACAAAAATTTAATGTGCCCCGTGTTACTGAAATAGTCGATGATTATGATGATATTGACATAGAAGATCTAATCCCAAATGAACCCATGGTGGTAACCATAACCCATCGTGGCTACATAAAAAGAGTTGCGGTTAAGCAATATGATAAGCAAAAACGTGGTGGCAAAGGAAAAACTGCTGTTACAACCTATGATGATGATTTCATAGAAAGCTTTTTTGTTTCAAATACCCATGATACCCTCATGTTTGTGACGGATAAAGGACAACTTTATTGGTTAAAAGTTTACCGCATTCCAGAGGGAAGCAGGGCTGCAAAAGGAAAGGCCGTGGTAAATCTTGTAAATCTTCAACCAGAAGAGAAGATAATGGCTATCATCCCAACAACAGATTTTGATGAGAGTAAATCTTTAGCCTTCTTTACCAAAAATGGAATAGTCAAAAGAACAAATCTAAATGAATTTAAAAATATTAGAAGCGTTGGAGTTAGGGCCATAAAATTGGATGAGGATGATGAACTTGTAACTGCTCAAATTGTTGTAAATCCTTTGAAGATAGAAGCCTCTAGCGAAGAAATTCCATCAGGTCAAGTATCTTTAGATGAAAGCGAAAAAGGTGAATTTATAAGCGGAGATAAATACATTTTTGTGGTAACCAAAAAAGGTATGTGCGTAAGGTTTAACATAGAAGATGCAAGAGAAATTGGACGAACCGCAAGGGGAGTTACTGCTATCAGATTTAAAGAAGAGGGTGACGCGGTTGTAGGGGCTACTATCATAAAAGATGAGCAAGAAGAATTACTCACGGTTAGTGAAAAAGGTATAGGTAAACGAACAACAGCTGAAGAATATCGCTTGCAAAAACGTGGTGGAAAAGGTGTGATTGCCATGAAGCTAACGGCTAAAACTAAAGATCTAGTTGGGGTTGTAATAGTGGATGAAAATAAAGATCTAATGGCACTTACAAGTACGGGCAAGATGATAAGAGTTGATATGCAAACCATTAGAAAGGCTGGACGTAATACAAGTGGAGTTAAGGTTGTAAATGTGGGCGATGATGTGGTTGTTAGCATAGCTAGATGCCCTAAAGAGGATGAAGAAGAGCATATTGGCGATGAGGGTCAATGAAAGATAAATAAGGAAATAAAAATATGAAAAAATATAATGTAGCAGTGGTTGGAGCAACTGGTGCAGTTGGGGAGGAGCTATTTTTAGTTTTAGATAAGCTAGATTTTCCAGTTGCAAAATTAGTTCCCCTCGCAAGTGCTAAAAGCGTGGGAATGGATGTGGAATTTAAGGGTAAAAACTATAAGGTTAAAGAATTAACCGGAAATGTTTTTGAACAAGAGGAAGTTGATATTGCATTTTTTAGTGCGGGAGGAAGTATATCAGCCAAATTTGCCAAATTTGCAGCCGAAGCTGGAGCCGTTGTTATAGACAATACAAGTCATTTTAGAATGGATGAGAATGTTCCCTTGGTGGTTCCTGAATGCAATCCCGAAGATATAGCTAGTTGGCAAGAAACTGGCATTATAGCAAATCCAAACTGCTCTACTATTCAGATGGTTCAAGCCTTAAAACCCCTTGATGATGTTTTTGATATAAAAAGGGTTGATGTGTCCACCTATCAAGCTGTAAGTGGGGCTGGAAAAGCTGGACTTGAGGAGCTTGTAAATCAAATGAAAGATTTTTTTGATTTTAAACTAGATAGCACAAAAGTAGATACATTTTCTCACCAAATCGCCCTAAATGTTATCCCCCATATCGATGTATTTTTGGATAATGATTATACAAAAGAAGAAATGAAAATGGTAAATGAAACCCAAAAAATCTTGCATAAAAATATCCATGTAAGTGCCACTTGCGTAAGGGTTCCAGTGCTAAGAAGCCACAGCGAGGCTATAACAATTCATTGTGAAAGGGATGTGGATGTGGCAAAGGCAAGGGAGGTTTTATCTAAAGCCCCAAATATAGTCCTAGAAGATGATATAGCAAACAATATCTACCCCATGCCCCTAAATTCAACAGGAACCGATGAAACTTTTATAGGACGAATAAGAAAGGACAATTTTTCAGACAAAATTTTACATTTTTGGTGCTCAGCAGATCAAATCCGTGTGGGAGCTGCTACAAATGCGGTAAGAATCGCCCAAAAATGGATAGAGCAAGATGAGGCTTAATGCTAGAGAGGATATTTGAAGGCTTACTTTGGCGAAGTAGATTTGTAACCATCTTGCCTGTGGTTTTTGGGCTTGTGGGGGCTTTTGTTTTATTTTGCGTAGCAAGCTATGATATTATACATGTGGTAACGGGCTCTTTTAGGTACCTATTTTTAGGGCTTAAAGAATTAGATCTACACACCGATGTGGTTGGCAAGATAATAGGAGCCATTGATTTATATCTCATGGCTTTAGTTTTGTTTATATTTTCCTTTGGAATTTATGAACTTTTTATATCCGAAATTGATGAGATGAAAGCCTCACGCCAATCAAAGGTTTTGGAGGTCCATTCCCTAGATCAACTCAAAGATAAACTAGGCAAAGTTATCATCATGGTTTTGATAGTAAACTTTTTTCAGCGGGTTTTGCATACAAATTTTGCAACCCCTTTGGAGATGATTTATCTAGCCATTTCCATCTTGGCTCTTTGTTTGGGACTTTACTTTTTGCATAAGGGACATTGATGATATTTGTTGATGCTTGTTTTGGTAAAAAAACTTCCTATACCCCCGTTTGGATGATGCGTCAAGCTGGGCGTTATCTGAAAGAATATAAAGCGGTTAGAAAGCAGGCGGGTGATTTTTTATCTTTATGCAAAAATCCTAACCTAGCTTGTGAAGTAACCCTGCAGCCAATCGATATTTTAGATGTAGATGCGGCGATTTTATTTAGCGATATTTTGGTTGTTCCTTTGGAAATGGGTATGCCTTTGAGGTTTGTTCCAAATATTGGACCTGTTTTTGATAAGCCAATAAATTCATCCAAAGATGTGGAAAATTTACATGTAAAAAAAGCGAGTGAGAACTTAACTTATGTTTATGAGGCTATAAAGCTTATACGAAAAGATTTAAGCCCCCACAAAGCCCTAATAGGTTTTTGCGGTGCACCATGGACTTTGGCAACTTACATGATAGAAGGGCAAGGCACAAAAACCTATGCAAAATGCAAAAAAATACTCTACCAAAACCCAGAACTTTTACATGGGATCTTGCGAAAAGTAACCGATGTTTTGAAGCTTTACATCGATGGGCAAATCCTTTCAGGCGTAAATGCCATTCAGATTTTTGATAGTTGGGCAAGTGCTTTGGAAGAAGATGCCTTTTTTGAATTTGCATGGAGCTACACAAAAGAAATCAGCTCATACATTAAAGAAAAATATCCCCACATTCCAATTATCCTATTTCCAAAAGGCATAAGTGGATATTTGGACAAAATAGACGGAGATTTTGATGTTTTTGGCGTAGATTGGAGTACGCCAATGGTTTTAGCAAAGGAAAAATTAGGCAAGAGATACGTCTTGCAAGGAAACCTAGAACCAACAAGACTTTATAGCCAAAAAGCCATAGAACAAGGCGTGAAAAAAATCCTACATGTTATGCAAAACAAACGCCACATCTTCAACCTAGGACACGGTATTTTACCAGATATTCCTGTTGAAAATGCAAAATACTTTATAGATTTAGTTAAAAGTAGAAGTAGTCAAATATAAAAGCGCCCTTGCATCTAAGGTTGCAAAGGCACTTTTTGTATTAGTAAGTAGTAGCTTTTCCAGATCTTATTCTCATCTTTTGCATAAGATATATCAAAGCAAAAAGCCCGATTCCAATTCCATAGGATGCATAATGGTTTGCAAATCCAAAATGGGTTTCGAAAAATTTTGGCAAAAACATAAAAGGAACTATGGCTAAAAATAAAATTCTCTCAAATATATTTGTTTTAGCTATAAAATAACCCTGTGTTGCCGAGCTAAAGGCAAACATTCCTATAATCGCTGTTAGGAAAATTACCCCAATTTCAAGTGGATTTGTGATCCAAACCCAGCCAGATGGGCTATTTGGATCAAGGGGATCGACCTCTCTTATAAGAAGTAGTTCATTATTAAAAAAGAACATAAAGGGCAAGATCGCCGTTCTCATGTCATAGGTAAAGCCTTGGATACCTGTTTTTATAGGATCACTTTTTGCAATTCCTGCTGCTGCGTAAGCTGCTATTCCAACAGGTGGAGTATCATCGGCTAAGATGCCAAAATAAAATACAAACAAATGCGCCGCAATGGCAGGAATTATATATCCATTATCAAATGCCAAAGTTAAGATAACGGGAGCCGTTAAACTTGCCATGACTATGTAGTTTGCTGTGGTTGGAAGTCCCATACCAAGTATTAAAGACGTAACACCCGTTAAAACAAGAACTAGGATGATATAACCATTTGAAAGCTCTTCTATGACTTCTATCAAAACCTGCCCAATGCCAGTTAGGGTAACTGAGCCAACAACTATACCAGCTATGGCCGTGGCTATGGCGATGGGAACCATATTTTTAGCTCCATTGACCATCCCATGCCCTATATCAGCAAAGCCTTCTAAGAGTAAATCTAGGGTTATTTTTTGTTTTTTCATAAGAGCAAAGATAGGTTTTTGAACTACCATTATTATCATGATAAAAAAGATAGCATTTATGGCAGCACTTGCCGCACTTTGACGAAGTACGATAAGGGTATAGATGAGGAAAAATATAGGTATGATGTAGTGAATGCCGCCGATGAAAGATTTCCAGCGAGGTGGTAAATCTTCTCGCTTTTCTCCTTGAAGTCCTAACTTTAAACTCTCTAAATGGACTATATAAAAAAGTGCAAAATAAGAAACAAAAGCAGGGATGAAAGCTGCCATGACAACATCTGTGTAAGCTAATCCTAAAAATTCAGCTATGATAAAAGCAGCCGCTCCCATGATAGGGGGCATAAGTTGTCCATTTGTGGATGCTGCTACTTCAACTGCCGCAGCTTTATGTTTTGGAAAGCCGATTTTTTTCATTAGGGGAATAGTAAAGGTTCCCGTTGTAACCGTGTTTGCGATGGATGAGCCAGAAATGATACCCGTTAATCCAGAAGCTGCCACTGAAGCTTTTGCAGGACCGCCTCGGTATTTTCCCAAAAGCGAATAAGCTAGGTTTATGAAGTATTCCCCAGCCCCAGCCCTCTCTAATAGGGCGCCAAAAAGCACAAACAAAAACACAAACCCAGCACTAACTCCCAAAGGAACCCCAAAAATTCCCTCCGTTGTTAGATAAATCTGCCCAGAAAGTTTTGTGATACTAGCACCCTTGTGGGCTATTAGATCTGGCATGTAAGGACCAAAATAATCATAGATCAAAAATACCGTTGCGATAACAGAAAGTGCCATACCCAAAGCCCTTCTAGATGCCTCAAGCAAGATGATAGTCGTAACCACTGCAAAAACTATATCCCTATCTATGTAAGCTCCTGGTCTATTTGAAAGTCCTGTGTAGTCTATATAAACATATAAAGCTCCGATGGATGCTATGATGGCTAAAACATAGTCATACCATTGGAATTTCATTTTGTTTTTTAAATTTTTTCTCATGGGATATATCAAAAACGCCAAAAAAACAGCAAAAGCTAGGTGGACTGATCGAACAAAAACTCCATTTATGGGAAATACTGCCACATATAAATGGTAACTTGACCAACAAAAGGCGATTATGCTTATGAACCAATACTCCCACCTTGTCTTATCAAAATCCCTTTGCCCTTCTAGATCTGATATGAGCTTTTCTTCCGCATAGGCTTCCTCTTTAGTATGTAAAACATGCCTTTGTTTTTCTAAAGATTTTAAGAGTTCATCATCAGATGCGGGAATTTTTACTTCCTTTTCTTTAAAGTGTTTTGCTTTAAAATTTTCTTTCATCATAAACTCCTTTAAGTTTTAATCCCTTACATTTAAATTTTTACAATATATATGTAAGGGATCAAGCCCCAAAAATGGGGCTTAAAATTTATTTTAAAAGTCCTGCTTCTTTGAAGTATTTTGCCGCACCTTTATGAAGTGGGGCAGTTAGGCCTTCGAGCATACTTTCTTTTGTGATGGTTTTGTAGGCTGGATGAAGTTTTTTGAAGTCTTCAAAATTATCCATGATAGCCTTAACAACAGTATAAACTGCCTTTTCGCTCACTTTCTCATCAGTAACCAAAACTGCCTTAACACCTATACTTGGGGTATCGTGAGTGATTCCTTTGTAAAAAGTTCCAGAAATGACACCTTTTGCATAATAGGGGTATTTTTTGATTAGTTCATTAACTTTTTCCCCATCTATTGGCACTATGTCAGCTTCAACAGAGTTTGCGGTATCTTTTATATTTGCGGTTGGATGTCCAAAAACAGAAAAATACCCGTCTATTTTATTATCCTTGACTAGATTTGGACTCTCAGTAGTTCTAAGCTCACTTTTTAGCCCTAGATCTTCAAAGCCTATTCCTATGGTTTCAAGCACAAGTTTGGTTGTAGCTCTAGTTCCAGAGCCTGGCACATCGATGTTTATACGCTTTCCTTTGATGTCTTTTAGGCTTTTGATTCCTGATTTTTTGTTTACGGTTAATGTTAATAGTTCAGGATAAATGGCTATGGCTGATTTAAGACCTTTATAGGGTTTGCCCTTAAATTTTCTTTCACCATTTAATGCGTAATGGATAACATCACTTTGAGCAAGACCAAAATCCAGCTCCCCTGCACGGATAGTGTTGATGTTATAAACTGAGCCACCTGTTGATTCGACTGAGCATCTGATGCCAGTTTGCTTTTTCATCTTATTTACAAAGCGACAAACCGCTCCACCTGTTGGGTAATAGGTCCCAGTAACACCACCGGTTCCTATGGTTATAAATTCCGCACTAAAGGCTGGAATTGCAAGTAAGCTAGCTAGTGCTAGTGAAGGTAAAGTCTTCTTCATTATTCTCTCCTTGTAAAAGTTTAATAACCATTTCAAATATTAAAATGACAATTTCATTATATCACAATATGCCCGCAATTTAAAAAATAAATATCAAAATTATTTAATTTTTATAGATCTACATGTAATTTTGTTACAAAATATATTTTTTTGCCAAAATCCCTTGACAAAAAAAGTTTTTTTTTATACAATTACGTCTCTTTTTTAGGTTCCGGATTAGCTCAGCGGTAGAGTAGGTGACTGTTAATCACTTGGTCACTGGTTCGAATCCAGTATCCGGAGCCACTTCCTTTTTAAAATCATTCTTTACATGACAAACTATAGAATTTTTATATTTAATGGGCTACATTCTCGAATCTAGATCCAATATTTTTAATGATAACAATTTTCATATTAAATTACTTTTAAGTTGTAATTATATACAATCTGTCTTTAGAATTATGTTTTAAAAGGTGTTGATTTTGATCAACTTGGCGTCTGGGATTTTTCTGGGTGCGTATGTAAATTTGAAAAGGATGAAGATGAAAAAGATCAAGTACTTATCCATTGTTCTTAGTGGTGTGCTTTTCTTGGCAGGTTGTGGTGGTTCGGGCGATGACAGCATGCCCAATAAGGGCACTACAACAAAACCACAAACTCCTAAGAGTATGAATGTTAGTGGTTATGTGGTGGATGCTCCCATAGTGGGTGCTACGGTTTGTTGGGATGAAAATAACAACGATAAATGTGATGCTAATGAAAAGTATCGTGATGTTACAGATAAATCTGGCGCTTATGATTTTGATATGCCAATTAGGAGCGTTGCTAAGATTATCTCAATTGGTGGAAAAGGTTTTGAGGGAGTTGTTTTAAGAACAAATATTTCTTATTTTAAAAATCTAACCAAACAACCAAATGGTGATTTTAAACTTGTAAATTTAACCCCATTGACAAACTTGGTTTATACCTTGGTAAAATCCCATGGTCTTTCCGTTGCAGATGCCATAAAATTGGTTGAAAGAAAGATAGGCGTTTCAAATGCAAATAGTATTGATAAGCCTGATTGGTCAAAGTTAGAGGGTTTACATAAGTACTCTAAAGAAAAAGCAGGTGGATATGGCGAAGTTGCTAAAGAAATGCTTGAAGAAAAAAAGCCTCCCACAAATGATACAAATAAAACAAAACTTCCAACCGGTGATAAAACGGTAGTAGTTGACAATGGCAGTAATGATAATACAACTACTGGAGGGGAAGAGGAAACGACAGATACCACTCTTGTTAAGGTGGATGTAACTCCAAATGACGCAAATGCTATCATGAAAACAGGAGTTGAAGCTGACATATCAGACTATAAAGCTTATATTATTTACGATAAAGAAGGTTATTCAGATACTTCCTATCAAAAATTTATCTTCAAAGATAAAGGCTCTCTAGATCTAAAAGCCAATGATTATAAGGTAGAGATACTCGAAAATGACAATAACTATACCATTGTAGATAACGGGGCATCCCTTGAAATAGCTCAAGATGAAAATGCAACTAGTGGCGAGATAAAGGTAAAAGTATCTGGTACTTATGGTTCAAACAATAGACAATTTGAGGGCGTATATACTCTTAAAATCAAAGGAAAAGCATCCAATCCAGATAATGGAGGAAGTAGCGAAGTAACCAAAGTGGATGTAACTCCAAATGACGCAAATGCTATCATGAAAACAGGCGCAAGCCATGATATAACAGGTTATAAAGCATATATTATTTACGATAAAGAAGGTTATTTGGATACTAGCTTTCAGTATTATATCTTCAAAGAAAAAGGTTCCCTAGATCTAAAAGCGAATGATTATAAAGTGGAAGTAATCGAAAATAATAACAACTATACCATCACAGATGGTGGAGCTTCCTTAGAGGTTTCACAAGATGCAAATGCAAAAGATGGCGAGATCAAAGTTAAGGTTTCGGGAACTTATGATGGCGGAAAGAAATTTGAGGGCGTTTATACTCTTAAAATCAAAGGCTCATCGGATACAACTCCTCCAGCAGAAGATCTTGAGTTAACAAAAGATACACTTGAAGTAAAGTTTAAAGGTGGTGCTGAAAATAACCCTTATGGGGCTCCAAAATTAGTTATCATGTATCCTCATATAAACGATAAGGATAAGGGTTTTGAGGGAACCGTTCAAAATGGAAACAATGTTTATCCTTTTATTAAATTAGCTGATGAATATCATGATGAGTATGGAAAGTTTGCAGAAAACGTAAGCTTTAAAATAAAAGATGGCTCAAATAACTATACCCTATCTAAGTTTGCCGGTTACTGGCAAATCCAATCAAACGATATGGAGATAGAAGAAGAAACTCTTACCATTGAAGTTATGATAGGTGGAGAAGTTAAGGGTGAATTCAAGATTAAGATAGTAGATGATGGTTCAAGTAGCGGTTCGAATAACATTGACTTTGAAATAGAAAAGAAGATAGGATCTACCGAAGTTCCTTTTGATAAGTTTACTAATAATGGCATTATCATAGATAAAGATCAATGGACTCAGCCAGGAGAACTTTCGCATGGAGTTCTTGATCCATTTAAGAGTGTTGATGGAAATGTTTCAGATCTAGAGATTAGTATAGTTGAAACCAATCCCGCTGGCAAGGAAGGATTTTACGACCTAGCAAAAGAAAATATACAAGGTAAAGACAAGTGGGTTTTGAAAAAGTCTGCGACTTGGGAAAGTTTAGATGAAAGCATAATTGTTACATTTAAAGTGAAATCAGGTTCTAAGGAAAAAACTTTCAAAGTCTTATTTAAAAAAGATCCAAACCTAGTTACACAAAATCCAAATTTAACAAATGAGTTTAAATTGGTTAGTGATCCTATCAAGGTACCATTGGATGAATTTGCTGATACTGCTTTTATTTCTATAGCAAATAGCTATACGGAGTCTTTTATTGGTAAGTTTGTGGGTGGGTCTAGTGCTATGTTTCCATTTAGTGATATTAATGAAAGTTTGGATAACTATGGGAAACCAAAGTTTTTGACATTTACATTAGATGATGAGGATTATGAAATAGTCTATGATGAGAATGCTAAAACCACTTCAATAGCAGTAAAATCAGGCAAGACAAAAGTCAAAAAAGATGTTGTTATAAATGTTAAATCAAAACTAGGCGTAACTGAGGGTAATTTTACCGTAAGCTTTATAGATGCGCTATCTGAAGTTGCACCAGTTGTAAAAACTGATGAGCAATCAGTTGATCTTAGCGATAGTAGTTTTATAAAATACGGCATAGAGATAAATGCGACAGGTTTAGGATCTATAAACTCCTCTGAGCACAATAATACAGCGTATATCTTTAGCACACTTGGTGATGTTGATGCAGATAGTGTAGAGGTTGAGATTTTAGATAGTGGTGATGGGGCATATAACTTAGCGTTGGGAGGCTCTGGAAATCCGGCACTAACAGGTCCACAAGCATTATTTGGTAAAAAAATTGAAATCAAAGGCGAAGTTTCATCTGGTGCCACAGCTCCAGGACACATAAAAAAAGGTACTATCAAGCTAAAAGTTACTGGAACTTATGGTGCAAGTGATACAGCATTTGAAGGTGTGTATACCCTTAAAATTACTGATAGGGTAAATGAGCCTAAGCCTATAGAAATAGTTGATTTTGATAGAACAACTTCTGGTTCAGATGCTCTGTATGCTGATGCTACCGGTTTTGTTATACCAAGAGATAAGATCATAAAAGTAGAACCAGCAGGCACAACCTATAGTGTTTCAAATGTTATAAGTAAAGTTTCAAGCATCTCCGATGATGTATTTGGAGTTGCAAAAGAAGGTGATGATCTTAAAATTAGCTTCTCAAATCTTGCTGAAAATACAGATGCTGAGCCATTTTACGAGTTAGAAATAACTGCAAAAGCTACAGTAAATGGAGAAGAAGTACAAAGTAAAGCAAAGGTTAAGTTTAAGATAGAGGAACAAGATGTTACTTTTGTAATGAAAGATGTTACGATAGCTGATGCTGTTTATCCTTCAAAAGGAACAATTGACGTGCCAAACTCAGACCTTTTCACAGCGGTTGAGCCAAAATATAAAGGTGACTATAACTGCACAGAAGCAGATCCAAAAAATACAGATGGATTTGTAGTTACAGATACTTTTTCTGGTGTAGATATAAAATTTCCAGATAATTTTTCTGTCACAAGTGAAACAACGTATGAGATCAAGATAAAATGCGAGTATAAAAGATACGATAGTGCTAGCGAAGGACCAAAGGAAGCAAAAGGAGATAAAGATGCTACTGTAACTTTTAAAGTAACTCCTCCTAAAGCTCCAAAAATTATAACACCTTTCGATGTAAATATAACTGATAAAAATACAGAAGACTTTTATCCAACAAAGAGTGACGCTGAAAATAGTACAAATGCTGAAAAGCCATTGTTTATAATAGTGGATTCAAAAGCCTATTATGATGGCAAAGAAGTTCTTGATGTTATAGATGAGCCTTATGGTGCGGAAGATTATATATATGAGTTAGTAGCAGGTGAGGGCGTAAATGCATCAAACTACGAACTTAAACAAATGTGGGAAAGTGAGTATACCCAAAAGTGGGTAATAACAGGCTCAAATCCACAAAACGGCGACCAATTGGTGTTAGTGGCAAAAGTTGCAAATGGTACTCTTACTAGTGAAAATATTGTCATCAATATTAAAGATCCAAATGCTACTAGTGGAGCTAGTTTTATAAGCACAGGAGATACTTTATCTGCTACACAAGGTTGGGCTAAATATGGCATAGTAGTCAAGACTGACCAAACAGGAACAACAAGTGGCGATAAAGCCTATGTGTTTAGCGATGTCTCTAATATTAATACTAGTACTGTAAACTGGTCATTGCATCCAGATAGCCAAGCTAATTTTGGTGTATATAGTGGTCAGATTAAAGGACACAATGGTCATTCTCTTACTGATGGAGATGTGATTAAAATAAAAGTTACAGGTGAGCTAAATGATGGAACTACTTTTGATGAAGTATATGTCCTAAATATTACAGCTTAATTTTATATAGTTAAATAGAATTTATATTTTATTTATCACAAAAGCCCCATTAGTTTGGGGCTTTTTTTCTTTTCACGATCTATCTAGATCTAGTAAAATGAGATAAAAGACTCAAAGCTCTAAAAGGTAAGTTTATAGAAATAGTATTTCCACCTAAGAAGTAGGCAAAAAGATATTACGTAGGGGTTTTACAGAAGCTTTCCGCTGTGTGAAACCATATAGTTGATACATTATTCTTGTGTATAGCTCTCTTAAATTTGGTAAATTTAAATTGTTCGGGTAAAAATTAATAGGTAAGTAGAAAGAACTAATATGCAAACTACTTTAAATAAACTTTTTAATAAAGCAAAACCACAATTGCTATTTTCCTTTGTTCCTTTTTTCTTCAAAAAGTTTATGAATAGGTTCTTTTTTAATCTTTTATAGGATTTATATTTTATTATTTTGGTTCTATCTTGATTGTTGTATTATAAATCCTCTAAAAAAATACACTTGATGGTTTAATGGAGGGTTTTAAAGAATATAAATTTAAGGATTTTAATGGTACAATGGCGCATATTTTGTTGCACATAGGAGTGTTTTATGAAAAAGGTTGTTATGGTTTTGTTTATTACTTTAGGTATGCTATATGCTAAAGAAATGCCTTATAAGATTTTTGTGGAATCTTTCGCTAAGTCAGACAGTCCCCGCTTGATTAGAACATACAATAAATTGAAAAAGACCCTAAGGGGTTACAAAAATCTAAGAGTTGTCAAAAGACCATCTGGAAAGTACCATGTTGTTGTGGTTGAAACCATAATGGACGATAAAAAATTTAAAAAATTATATGCCAAAATTAAGTCTCTTCCAGGTCATAAGGATGCTTTTTATCGTCCCGCACCAGAGTTACTGAAGGAAAAATCAAATCCAGATGCCTTTCAAGATGCAAATGTAAATGATGATTCGATTTTGAGGGAAATCATAAAATCCACTCTATTTAATAACCCTAGAGTAAGAGAAAGGGTGAATAATTATACTATGATAGGAAAATATGTAAATTCTTCTCAAAAGCATTATTATCCCGCTTTGGAAGTTTTATCTGCCTCCGAGAGCTATGAGAGAAATCCTGCTTTAAGGTACTTGGAAAATCTTTACAACAGTAAGCCGATTTTTAAAACGCAAAAACAAATCGCAAATAGAATGGCAAATGCCTCCCACCTAGTTTTAGCAACTTCTGATATGTTTATCTTTGAGGTCATACGAGTTTATCTAGATGCTGTTAAAGCAAGGTATCTTACGGATTTAAGTTCCAAGCATGTAACAAGGTTGGAAAATATCTTAAATCAGGTTAATTCAAGTATATCCATATCAAATAAAAAATCCCAAAAACGAAAGGTTTTAAATTCACTAAAAGCTTTAAAAGCTGATCTTTCTACCCAAAAAGCTTCCTATAGAAAGGCAGTTTCTGCTTTAGAAAATGTATCTGGCATGAAAATTAGTAAAAAACAGCTGGTTTATCCTAATTTTTCATACGATTTTCTAAATAGTTTTAGATCTATAAATGCCATAGCAATGAAGTGCAATTCCTTGCTAAGGGCGCAAAGAGCTAATGTGTTATTTTCCCAAAATATCCTTTCTGCAAATCTATCGAATTTAGATCTTAACAAACTTGCTAAAGTTCAAAGTATTATAAACTATACTGACTATAAAGATAGGGTAGAAAATACCTCTGCTTTACTAAGAATTAGCCATGGTATTTATAATGGCAAACTGAGTAAAGCACAGGCAAAGTCCATAGTGCAAAATGAACAAAAACTTTTTAATACTTTAAAAAATAACCTAGGAGCTAGTTTGCAAAATTCGTGGAATTCTTATGTTAAAAATTCTAATAATGTAAAATCCATAATCGAAAATTCTAACTCTTTTAAATCTCAATTTGATCCAAAAAAACATAGATTGATGAATATATTTGATATGGAAAATAAATACTATAATGCCCGCAAAAACGTTATAATTGCCAATGAATATATTTTCCATGCCAAGTATAAGCTATTGGGAGATATGGGATTATTAGCGGATAGTTTTATTCCGAATATTGGTAAAACTTACATAGCAAATGCTTGCTCTATAGGAAAGTAATTTTTATACCTCAGGGGCACCTAGATAGTGCCCTTTTAAAATCCAACTACTAAACTTTTTCATCTATAGTCAAAATATGTGAATAAAAGTTACAATATATTAATTTTTGCCCTTATAGTTATTAAGTTATTATAAATATTTATTTTTAAAATGATATCCTTTATAAATGAATATTTTTAAGGAGACAATATGAAAAACATATTTCTAAAAGCTTCAGTTGGAATAGTACTAGCTAGTTCTTTAATCGCAGGTGATACCATAACCATAGGTGTTCAAGCTCCAATTACTGGAAAATATGCCAATGAGGGTCAAAGTATAGACAATGGTGTTAAGCTCATGGTTGATGAGTACAACAAAAAAGGTGGCATCTTAGGTAAGAAGATCAAAGTTGTCAGTTGTGATGATGAGGGTGTTGCCCAAAAGGCTGCCATTTGTGCTAGAAAGTTGGCAAATGAGGGTGTTTTAGCGGTTATTGGTTCTTATACCTCAGGTGCTACTGAGGCGGCTCAGACTACATACTATAGAAGTAAGATCTTACAAACAAGTGATGGTACGAGTGATAGTTTGACTAAGCATAAGTATTGGACATTTTTTAGAAATTCATTTCAAAATTCAGCCCAAGCTACCTTTACGGCAAATTATCTCGTAAATGATAGAAAATTTAAGCGCATTGCCTTGCTTTCGGATTATTCAAGTTATTCAACGGGCTTAACTGACTCTGTGGCAAAGGCCATCAAAGACATAAAAGGAAATATAGTTTATGAGGGCAAGATAAAATCAGGAACCCAAAACTTTACTTCTGTTTTAACTAAGATAAAATCCTTAAATCCGGATGTGATTTATTATGGTGGATATTACGTAGATGGTGGACTTTTGCGTGCTCAGCAAATTCAACTTGATATTAAGGCTGAATTTGTGGGTGGGGATTCAAATGATAATCCAGATTTTTTAAAACTTGCTGGAAAAAGTGCAGTTGGTGCTATTCTTATCAACTTTCCAACTCCAGAATTTTTACCTTACGACATAGCAAAAGAATATCTTAAAAATTACAAGGCTAAGTATGGTATAGATGTTGCGTCCATTTGGACACTCATGAATGTGGATGGATTGAGAACTATTTTATACGCAGCTGATCAAATAAAATCTTTTGATACCAAAAAAATATCTGACTTTTTGCATACTTTGAAAGATTTTCAAGGTATTACGGGTCCTGTATCTTTCAATAGTGATGGAGAGAGAGTTAATACGAAATTTAACGTGTATCAAATTCAATCAGACAATAGCTACAAAATCCTAAACAAGTAATTAAGGAAATTTCTCATGGAAATTTTCTTACAACAATTTGTTAATGGATTGACCGTAGGAAGCCTATATGCCCTTGTGGCATTGGGCTATACTATGGTTTATGGGGTGATGAAGCTTATCAACTTCGCCCATGGGGATTTGGTTGTATTTTCAGCTTTCATAGGTCTTAGCATCTATATTTCCATGTTTGGAGTTGGTTCTTCTTCCTTGGTTGCGGTAATTACTATTTTTGTTTTAACCGCTGTTATCGTGGCATTTGTTGGGGTTTTGATAGAGAGATTAGCCTATAGACCATTAAGGGAAGCCCCAAGATTAAGTGCCGTTGTTTCAGCCTTGGGTGCTGGACTTGTTATACAAAATTCTATCATGCTCCTTTGGGGACCAAATATGAAAATCTTCCCCTCAGAGCTTTTTCCCCAAGATGTTTGGAATATAAACGGGGTTGTTTTTACCTTTACCCAACTTATCATACTAGGTCTTTCTAGTATCTTAATGGTTGGTCTTTATATTTTTATTAACAAAACTAAAGTAGGAACTGCCATCCGCGCAGTTGCCATAGATCAAGATGCAGCCAAGCTTATGGGTATAAATGTAAATCAAATCATACTCATTATCTTCGTCATAGGCTCCATTTTGGGTGCAGTTGCGGGACTTTTTATAGGCGTTTACTATAGGGGAGTTACCTTTAATATGGGCTGGATGTATGGTTTAAATGCTTTTATAGCTGCTATTATAGGTGGGATTGGTTCCATTCCTGGGGCTATGATAGGTGGATTGCTTTTGGGGCTTTTTAATGCCATGATAAGTGGTTATATATCTAGTGCTTGGGCTGAAACCTTTACCTTTACCTTGCTGATAGTTATTCTTATATTTAGACCCCGTGGAATTTTGGGCGAAGTGGTTGCGGAGAAGGTATGATGAGAAAAAGTACGATTTTAGTATTAGCCTTTATGCTAATAATGGGAGTTTACCCCTTGTTTGCAAATTCCGCATGGCTTGCAGTTGGTACAACCTTTTTGGTTTATTCATGTGTTGCCTTTTCCCAAGATATTATCCTAGGACGTGCTGGGGTTTTTCACATGGGACATGCCTTATTTTTCGGTTTAGGTGCTTATACCACTGCTATTTTAAATATCCACTTTGGTTGGCCAATCCTAGCCACCTGGGCACCAGCTGTTATCGTTCCTGTGGTGATAGCCGTTTTACTTGCTGGTCCTATCATCCATCTTAAAGGTGATTATTTATTGGTTGCCACTATTGGATTTAATATCATATTTATTCAGATCTTAAATAACAATGTTTTTGGTCTAACAGGGGGTCCTGATGGGCTTTTTGGCATAGATGTGGTTAAGGTTTTTGGATATGAATTTTTTGAGCAATATCACATGTATTACATGGCTTTCATCCTTCTTGCCATAACCTTATTTATCATGAGAAATCTTGATAACAGCAAATTTGGACGAGCTATGTTTTTTATCCATAAAGATGAAGTCGCAGCCCAGAGTATGGGTATAAATGTAAGGTATTTTAAACTTTACGCCTTTGCCCTAGGAGCTGGAATAGCAGGAGCTGCTGGAAGCATGTTTAGTGTTCAGTATAGCTCAGTTAGTCCAGATGCCTTTGATGTGATACAATCTATCATGTTTTTTACCATAGTTTTAGTTGGTGGTTCAGCATCACTTCCAGGAGTTTTGGTGGGAACCTTTGTTATGTTTGTATTGCCTGAGATTTTCAGAGAATTTCAAGAGGCTAGGTATTTGGTTTTTGGTATTGCTATGATTTTGACTATGATTTTAAGACCAAGGGGCATTTTGCCAGTAAAATTTGGAAATATCCCAGATTTTCTTATGCCTAAAAAGGGTAGCTCATGAGCAAAATAATCTTAGAAATCAAAAATGTAAGCAAGCTTTTTTATGGGCTAACAGCCATAGATAATCTTTCTTTAAAAGTAAAAGAAGGTCAGATTTATGGCATCATAGGTCCAAATGGAGCTGGAAAAACTACGCTTTTTAACTGCGTTACAGGTATTTATGAGCCTGAATTTGGCGATATTTTATGGCAAGGAAAAAGCATAAAAGGAATTGATCCTTACAAAATAGCAGGCCTTGGAATATTAAGAACCTTTCAAACCATAAGGCTTTTTAAGGAAATGAGTGTGGCTGAAAATATCATGTCAGGTCGCCACACAAAGTTAAAACAACGCTGGTACAATGGCTTGATCCACACCCCAGCTTTCTATAAAGATGAAAAAGAAAATTGGCAAAAAGTAAAAGAGAGTATGGAGTTTTTTGGCATAGAAAAATACGCCTCAACTCCTGCGGGCGATTTATCCTATGGGGTTCAACGAAAGGTGGAGATGGCAAGGGCATTAGCGGCTGAACCAAAACTACTTATCTTAGATGAACCTGCTGCGGGATTAAATGAAAATGAAACCATGGAGCTTGCAAATACCATAAGACAAATCCAAAAAATGGGTGTAACCATCATGATGATAGAACATGATATGGATATGGTTATGAGCTTGACTGAATATATAACCGTTATAAATTTTGGTGCAAAGATTAGTGAGGGAGTTCCTAGCTTTGTTCAAGATGACCCAGCGGTCATAGAAGCTTATATAGGGAGTGATGATGAGTGAAAAATTACTTGATATTAAATCCTTACATGTAAGCTACGGGGCTATCGAGGCTATCAAGGGAATAAATTTACATGTAAATAAGGGCGAGGTTGTAACTATCCTTGGAGCAAATGGGGCTGGAAAAACTACTACTTTAAGGACGATTAGCGGACTCTTAAAGGCTTCAAAGGGAAGTATAAACTTTGATGGAAAAGATATAACAAATATAAATGCCCATAAGATTGTAAGTTTAGGCATGAGCCATTCTCCCGAGGGAAGAAGGGTTTTTGGAACACTAAATGTGGAAGAAAATCTCCTCATGGGTGCTTATGTTTTGAAAAATTACGATAAGGAAACCCTTGATTGGATATATGAGATATTGCCTCGCTTAAAAGAAAGACGAAAGCAATTAGCTGGAACTTTAAGCGGCGGAGAGCAACAAATGTTAGCCATAGGGCGTTCTATCATGAGTAAGCCAAAATTGCTTATCTTAGATGAACCTAGCCTCGGACTTGCACCTGTTTTGGTTAAGGTTATCTTTAAAGCCATAAAACAGATCGCAAGTAGTGGGGTAACGGTTTTATTGGTTGAACAAAATGCAAAGGCTGCCTTAAAATTAGCAAATCGTGGTTATGTGTTGGAGTTGGGAAATATTTCCCATGAGGGAAGCAGTGAAGAGTTATTAAATTCTGAGGTAATTCAAGAAGCCTATCTAGGCAAGAAAAAATAAAAGGAGGACTTATGCTAGTAGATAAATCCTTGGCGCAAGATGCCATCGAATTGGCAAAAAAATGGCAAAATAAAGCCGATGAATTGGCTAGTAATTTTGACCAAAAATTTAACAAGCAAATTCAAAAAATGTTAGCCAATCCTATGGATAAAGTTCTGCTTATAGAACTTATGGACCAATGTTTTAGATCAAAAAACAATAAAAGGGTGGCTGATCAGATAAATTTTTTATTTGACAAATATGGAATGGCGGATTTTTTCACCAGTGGTGAGAGATTTTTGGTATTTATGTTTAGAAATGCGGGTGTTTATTTGCCCGATATTTCAGTGCCCTTGTTTGTAAAAAAAGTAAGAGAAGATACTAAAACCGTTGTTATCAAGGGTGAAGAGGATGTTTTTAATGCCCATTTGGAAAAAAGAAGGGAAAATGGAGATAGGGTAAATGTAAATCTCATCGGAGAGGTTGTTTTAGGAGAAGAAGAGGCTGAGGATAGGATAGAAAAATATCTTAAACTTCTTGAAAATCCCAATGTGGACTATATCAGTATCAAAATTTCAACCATTTTCTCCCAAATAAACGCCCTTTCTTTTGAAAATACCATTGAAGAGTTAGTAGAAAGACTTTCACGCATCTATAGACAGGCTAAAAAATACAGCTTTATAGGCAAAAATGGAAAAAGTCAAAATAAATTTATCAATCTTGACATGGAAGAATATCGAGATTTGGGCATAACCTATCACGCTTTTACAAGAGCTTTAGATAGGGATGAGTTTAAAGATTTCTACGCAGGCATTGTTTTGCAAGCCTATCTTCCAGATTCTCATCTGTGGCAAAAAAAGTTAGTTACTTGGGCTAAACAAAGGGTTGAAAATGGCGGAAGTCCTATCAAAATGCGTCTAGTTAAGGGTGCAAATATGGAGATGGAAGAGACCGAAAGCTCACAGAGGGATTGGCCCATTGCCCCATATACTAAAAAGATAGATACGGATGCAAATTATAAGGTTATGATACATTATGCCCTACAACCAGATCATGCAAAATTTGTTCATGTGGGAAGTGCATCACACAATCTTTTTGAATTAGCCTATGCTTATACTTTAGCTAAGCACAATGATGTTTTAGAGTATTATACCCTAGAAATGTTAGAGGGCATGAGCGAAAGTGCCACTAAGGCTATAAATGAGTATTTAGATGAGCAAAATCATCCACATGTATTACTTTATGCCCCAACCGCTGCGGCTGAGCAATTTACCAATGCCATTGCTTATCTTGTGAGAAGACTTGATGAAAATACTGGGGTTGAAAATTTCATCCGATATAGTTTTGGCTTAAAGGTTGATAGTCATGACTGGAAAGCCCAAGAGAGCAAGTTTTTAGATTCTATCGAACATGCGGGTAAAAATTTCATAGGTGTAAAAAGAACCCAAAACCGCTTGAATGAAGATTGGAGTAAATATAAGGGCGGAAGTTTCCATACGGGCGAATTTAAAAACGAACCCGATACAGACTTCGTTTTAGAGCCCAATAAACAATGGGCAAAAGAGATAGTCAAAAAATGGAAAAAAGACAAAGATTTCACCCCAGAGCCAACTCCAGTTGTGGTAAATGGAAAGGATTTTTATAAGTCCCGTGATGTTGTCGAGGTTAAGGATAAGAGCCAACTAAAAGAGGGGATTATCTGCGGAGCCTACACAAAGGCAAATACAAGAGATTTACAAAAAGCGGTGGAAGTTGCCGCTGAGGATAAGGATGGATGGAGAGATCTAAGCCATGAAGAACGCCATAAGGTGCTAAGCAAGGTTGCAAATCTAGTTCGCCAAAGAAGAGGCGATCTAATAGGAATTGCAGCCGCTGAAGTTGGCAAAGTTTTTACCCAAACTGATGTGGAAGTAAGCGAAGCGGTGGACTTTTTGGAGTTTTATCCCCATTCGGTTAGATATTTCCAAAGGGAGGGTTTGGAGTTTAGAGGAAAAGGTGTTGGACTTGTAACCCCACCTTGGAATTTTCCCATAGCCATACCCCTTGGCGGAATAGCAGCAGTACTAGCTAGTGGAAATACAGCCATCATGAAACCAGCATCTTCAGCAGTTTTGTGTGCCTATGAGCTTTGTAAATGCTTTTGGGATGCGGGAATTAGTAAAAATACCTTACAATTTGTCCCATGCAGTGGAAGTGAGGCAGGAAAGCATCTAGTATCCAATGAAAAGGTGGATTTTGTTATCTTAACAGGTGGCGAAGATACGGCTATGAATATGCTCTCATCTCGCCCAAATCTTTTCTTAACGGCGGAGACTGGTGGAAAAGATGCCACCATAGTTACAGCCCTCTCAGACAGGGAACAAGCCATCAAAAATGTTGTAAATTCGGCATTTAGCAATAGTGGACAAAAATGTTCAGCCACTTCTTTACTGGTTTTAGAAGATGAGATTTATGATGATGAAAACTTCAAAAAAAGCCTTATAGATGCTGCTAAGAGTTTGCATGTAGGTTCTGTTTGGGATTTTAAAAATATATTAGGAACCCTTGCAAATCCAGTTGGAGGCAACCTAAAACATGCCCTAGAAAACCTTGAAGAGGGCGAAAGTTGGGCACTAAAGCCAGAATATGCCCATGAAAATGAATACATGTTAAAACCAGCCATAAAATGGGGAGTTCAAAAGAAAAGTTTTTGCCACATGAATGAGCTTTTCGGACCAGTTTTAAGCGTTATGAGGGCAAGTGATCTAGAAGATGCCATAAAGATAGTAAACATGACTGGCTATGGTCTAACTTCGGGCATAGAAAGCTTAGATGCTAGAGAGATAGAAGTTTGGAAAGAAAAACTTCGAGCTGGAAACCTATACATAAATCGTGGCACAACAGGTGCAATCGTCCTTCGCCAACCCTTTGGAGGCATGGGAAAATCTGCCATAGGAGCAGGACGAAAGGTTGGGGTATTTAACTATGTAACCCAATTTATGGATTTTACAGAAAGTTCATCGCCAGCTGTAAAAAAAGAGTATTATCATAAGCTAATACCACTTATAAAGCAATGGTTAAAAGATGCGGATAATGGCATTCATAGGGAGTTTTTGGAGGATTTTGGTAAACTTGAACTTGCCTTGCAAAGTTATGTTTACAACTATAAAACAGAATTTGATGCCGAGCATGATTATTGCAATATAAGAGGAGAGGATAATATTTTCAGATACATTCCCCTTAAAAAAGTTGCCCTAAGGGTTTTAGAGGATGATAGTTTATTTGAAATTCTAAGCCGCATAATAGCCACAAAAGTTAGCAAGGTATCCTTACATGTAAGTGTAGATGCGAGCGCAAACTCAAATGCCATATCTTTTCTTTTTGAAAATAAAGATAGCATTTTTGATAAAGAAGATGTTTTACTTAGGGAAAACGAGGAAAGCTTTGTAAGTTCCGCACAAGACACCCAAAGGGTACTTTACGCCAAGATAGAAAAGGTATCCGATTACGTGTACGAACAAATGTCAAAGATACCAATCTTCATAGTCAGACATCAACCATTCATGGATGGAAGATTAGAGCTTCTAAACTATTTCGAAGAACAAAGCGTCAGCCATAGCTACCATAGGTACGGAAATCTAGGTGCTAGGGGTATTTAGTCGTAAATTAAGGGATAGATTTTTTTAAAAAATCTATCCTTTCTTTGAAAAGTGGGTGGGTGGAGAAGAGTTTGCTTTCGTGTTCTTCTTTTTTTAATGCTTCAAAAAGTTTTATTAGGGGTGTTATGGGGTAGTTGTGTTGCTTCATGATGGAGATTGCTTTTTTGTCTGCTTCTTGTTCAAATTCTCTTGAATAGCTAAGGGATACAATGCCAGCTCCTAGACTTGCTAGTGTTCCAGAAAAATCCCCTATAAAATAAGCGCTTAAAAATCCAACTATGCTGGTTTTTATAATATTTTGCATGGAATGTTTTTCTTCTATATGCCCTATCTCGTGGGCTAGAACTCCCACAATT
Organism: Pseudomonadota bacterium; assembly: GCA_002746565.1. GTDB lineage: Bacteria > Campylobacterota > Campylobacteria > Campylobacterales > Campylobacteraceae. The sequence goes on from PDPI01000004.1 coordinate 24,457, forward strand.
CCCATTAAGCTTTTATCTTGATCTTTTAAAACCAAATCATCTAGCATTATAATATCTCCAGAGGGAAGGGCTAGGGCATTTTCTTTTAAGATGGGGGATTTGTAAAAGTGGAGTTTTGCATTTGGTGGGGCTATTTTTTTGAATGAAAGCCTTATTTTTTCTTTTATTTTCCCATCTAGTTCACTAGGTTCTAGATAATGCTCTTCTAAAAATTCAAAGCTAACATTTCCTAAGCTCTCATAAGCACTTTGGGACATGGAATTTGCTATGATTTTTGCTGTCCATGAGCTCCCATAAGTAAGGGTAAATATGATAAATCCAATTATAAAAACTAGGCTTATGATGGAATAAATCAGCTTACTTTCCATCCAAAATACAAAAGAGTTATTAAGGCGTAAAGTATCTTCTTTTTTTAAGATGCAATGTCCTCCGTTTGGTAATTCTATGGTTTGGGATATGTTGGCAATTTTAGGGCAAATTCTAATTTCTTTAAGTGAAAATGCCCAATTTTTCTTGGGAAAATAGATGCGATTGTTATCCACATGCAAAAAGAGGCTTTCCTTTTTAGAGCTAATGCCATCAAAAAAGTCCACCTCGAAGTTTTGCATCTAGATGCCTATATCAAAGTCAAAAAAGTCTGCTGCTTCTTCACCTAGAGCCCTTGTTTCTTGTAGATTTTGATTTATAAAGCTATCAAAGCTTTCTCCCTTGATGGATATGTTTGCTAATTTATATTTGATTGAACGAATCTTTGCATAGGGATATAAAAGTCCAAGAGAGATTATAATAAGGAAAAAATTACTAAGATAGATCCATCCAAGTTTTAACCCATCCAAGATACTTTTTGGTGTAAATTCTTCCAAAGTTGTATTATTGTAAATGGCATTTGCCATCCAGGCGTCCCAAAATCCTTTTAAGAAAGAGCCAAATATAAAAAATGCTCCATAAATAATTCCCATTAAGCCAAATACCAACAAGCTTATGGCATCTTCGCTTTCGATTATATTATCTTGATTTGCGGAATTGATTAGATCTGTAATGGTATTAATTTGTTCTGGGTTAGAAACCCATACAATCCCCACAATTGCTGCTAATCCTAGAAATATTAAAAATGCGACCAATAAAGATATCCCAAAATACTTTAAAACTATCATATAAAATTGTGATGTTGGTGCTTGAAAGTTAAGCTTACTTTTCCCATAATAAGTATTGTTAATTAGAAGAGATTTAAATTCCTTTATGGTATAGGGTAGGGCTATAAAAAAAGTAACTAGATTTAAAAGAATATGAATAATAAAAAATTTATAATAATCCCAAATCCTAGCCCTGTGGGAAAAGTTTATTCCCCTGTATCTTGTATAACGCATCCTAAAAGCTATGGCTTGGCGGATAAACCAAGACACTAGTAAAAATATCACTATAGCAAATAAAGATGCAAACTCTATCAAACCCATGATATCAGCTATTATGATATAAGAAATATACAAGCCAACTACGATTAGTCTGCCTATTAAGATGCGAATTGGCTGGGCTGTGTATTCGAAATGATCCCCATTTAGACTTGTGCTTCCATACAAATAAGCATTATTTCTAACCTTTGCCCATGGGGAATAAATCCCTAAAGTTAAAATGCTTAAAAAGATATTTACTATCCAGATTTTAAAATACCCAAAACCATTTCCCTCAAATTTAAAATCGTGCTTTTCCACCCTAATTTGCCTCCTTCTTGATGAGTGTGTGAAGATTATTGGTCTTTTAGTTTTGAAAGAAGTTCTTGATTTAGATCTAGTTTTTTCTTGTTTTTTGTTATGGATTTTTTATTGGCACTAATTTTGCTTTTGTTTGCTTCTATTTTATCTCTATTTTGCTCTATGTCGCCTCTATTTTGTTCGATTGATTCTCGGTTTAGTTCGATTAATTCTTGCAAAACCTCAACCCTTTTTTCGTATCTATTGATGATATAATAAATCACAACCACAAGGGCGATAACTATAAGCCATTCAAACATGTTAAATCCTTTTGTAGAAAATTTTCCCTATTATAACATATTAGTCTATAATATCATAAATATAAGTGGACTTTTTCCCTTTTATTTGTATTTCTTTGATGTGTAAATTTGCTATGGGTATTTGCTTAAATTCTTTTTCATCTTTTGGCTTATGTATGGCTAAAGCCCTAGCAACTAAACCCCGATAAGCTTTTGCAAAATGACTTACAGCCCTGCCATTTTTTAAAAATTTTAAACTTATATAAGGGGTTTTTGGGATGAAAAATTTATCATAATATCCAGCCCTTAGATCTATGATTAGCTCATCTTCAAATATCAGATCTAATTTGCTTGCAAAGTGTTGTTTGTAGTATTTTGCTGTATCAATTCCTTGAATAAAAGAGCCTTGTTTGAGTTTGTAAAATGGTATTTTATCCCTCGCTTTTACCACTCCAAGTAGGTTGCTGAAAATATACATGCAATAGAGTATAGTCCTTTGGGAGTTATCTTCAAGGGATGAAAAGTCTAGATAATCATATCCAACCCCACTATAACGCAAGATAGCCAATTCCAATTGACATTTTTTTGTGTCTATTGGTTTATATTTATTTATGTCAGCTTCTTTTTTTAGTCCTAATGTTTTTGACTTTTCCTCAAAACTTGCGTTTTTTAAAAGGTCATTATATTTTTCTATGATTTCAAGTCGTTTATGGAATAATTCTTCAAAACATAGAGAATTTTTCACATATCCAAAGTGGCTGGAAGTTTCTTGCTTTGCCTCGCTGGGGGAAAATAATATTTTCATGCACGTCCTTTTTAGATCAAGCCCAATTATAGCAAATTTTTCTAAATTTAGGAAAAAACTCTTGACTTGTGTAAACTTTTAAGATATAATTCCACCTCACAAAAAACACGCTGGTGTAGCTCAGTTGGTAGAGCAGCTGTCTTGTAAACAGCAGGTCGGCGGTTCAAATCCGTTCACCAGCTCCATTTTGTTAAGCAGTGCTTGACCGGAAATTTGTACTAAAAAAGGTGAGATACTCAAGTGGCCAACGAGGGCAGACTGTAAATCTGCTGACTATGTCTTCGAAGGTTCGAATCCTTCTCTCACCACCATGATGCGGGAATAGCTCAGTTGGCTAGAGCATCAGCCTTCCAAGCTGAGGGTCGCGGGTTCGAGTCCCGTTTCCCGCTCCATGAATTTGTGTGATATTTCTGGGAGCTGTATAAATTTACTTTTATAAGCTTCGATGCTAGTGCATCATGATTCGCATTGCAAAATATCCTTAATTTTTAAGGGTGTATCAAAATAGAGACATATGGCTGTTGGTTTATTTAAAAAGGGTATTAATAGTATTTTTATGTATTTTTAGATAAAATCAAGTTTTTGTACGCTCATATGGCTCAGAGGTAGAGCACTTCCTTGGTAAGGAAGAGGTCGCGGGTTCAAGTCCCGCTATGAGCTCCACGTTTTACTTTTGTTAAGTAAAATTGGTTAAAATAGCAAAAAAATTAATAAAAAGACTCAAATTATAACGGAGGAAGAGATGGCTAAGGAAAAATTCGAGCGTAATAAACCGCACGTAAATATAGGTACTATCGGTCACGTTGACCATGGTAAAACTACTCTTACAGCTGCAATTTCAGCGGTACTAGCAAGTAAGGGTTTGGCTGAGCTAAAAGACTATGATGGTATTGATAATGCTCCAGAAGAAAAAGAGCGTGGTATTACTATCGCAACTTCTCACATAGAGTACGAAACAGATACTCGCCACTATGCTCACGTGGATTGCCCAGGACACGCTGACTATGTTAAAAACATGATTACAGGTGCGGCTCAAATGGACGGAGCGATCTTGGTTGTTTCTGCTGCTGATGGTCCAATGCCTCAAACTAGAGAGCATATCCTTCTTTCACGCCAAGTTGGTGTACCTTACATCGTTGTTTTCATGAACAAGGCTGATATGGTTGATGATGAAGAATTACTTGAATTAGTTGAAATGGAAATTCGTGAACTTCTTAATGAGTATGAATTCCCAGGAGATGATACTCCAATCGTAAGTGGTTCTGCACTTCAAGCCCTTGAAGAAGCAAAGGCTGGTAATGTTGGCGAGTGGGGAGAGAAGATTTTAGCCCTTATGGATGAGGTTGATAATTTTATCCCAACTCCAGATCGTGACACAGATAAAGATTTCTTGATGCCAGTTGAGGATGTTTTCTCAATCTCTGGTCGTGGTACGGTTGTAACTGGAAGAATTGAAAAAGGTGTTGTAAAAGTTGGCGATGAGATCGAGATCGTTGGTATCAAGGACACTCAAAAAACAACTGTTACTGGTGTTGAAATGTTTAGAAAAGAAATGGATCAAGGTGAAGCAGGTGATAACTGCGGTGTCTTGCTTCGTGGAACAAAGAAAGAAGAAGTTGAAAGAGGTATGGTGCTTTGTAAGCCAGGCTCAATCACTCCTCACACAGAATTTGAAGGTGAAGTTTATATCTTGAAAAAAGAAGAAGGCGGACGTCACACTCCTTTCTTTAACAATTATAGACCACAATTTTACGTACGTACAACAGACGTAACAGGCTCAATCACACTTCCTGAGGGAACTGAGATGGTTATGCCTGGCGATAACGTAAAAATCAAAGTTGAACTTATAGCTCCAATAGCACTTGAGAATGGAACTAGATTTGCTATCCGTGAGGGTGGTAGAACTGTTGGTTCAGGTGTTGTTTCAAAGATAATAAAATAATAAACATATAAAATTCAAGTGGGATTTTTCCCCCTTGAATTTGTTTAAGGAAATAAAATGAGAATAAAACTAGGTTTAAAATGCAGTGAAAGTGGAGATATAAATTACACTACCACTAAAAATAGTAGGACTACAACGGAAAAAATAGAATTGAAAAAGTATTGCCCACGTTTAAAAAAGCATACTATTCATAAAGAAGTTAAATTAAAAAGTTAGTTTTAAACTAATTTGTTTAGGGCAATAGCTCCAATTGGTAGAGCGCCGGATTCCAAATCCGATGGTTGGGGGTTCGAGTCCCTCTTGCCCTGCCACTAAAGGTTAAATTCATGGAA
>PDPI01000005.1 GCA_002746565.1 Pseudomonadota bacterium
GCTTCATTGATCTTAGGCAAGTAATCTTCGTTGAAATCAACGTCAACTACTGGTCCCATTATCTGACTAACTACACCATTCATCGAATATTCTCCTTTAGCTTCTTCATTTATTTCATCGATTCAACGCCACTGATAATTTCTATTAGTTCAGTGGTTATAGATTCTTGTCTTGCTTTGTTATAAGCAATATTTAAAGATTCAACTCTTTCTTTTGCATTATTTGTCGCATTATCCATAGCTTGCATCCTAGCGCTATGCTCGGCTGCTAGGGAATCGATTAATGCATAATACATATTATATTCAAAATATTTTTTTAACAATTCAACCAAAATCTTATCATCATCTTCTGGCTCTAAAACCATCATAGATTTTAAAGATTCTTTTTGTTTGCCTTCATATTTTATGGGATCAATCGGAACTAAATTGTTTATCTTTAATTCTTGGGAAATCATGTTTAGATAACCATTATGAATTAAAACAATCTCATCGGTCGCCCCACTTTCAAAATCCTCTATAGCTTCAGCTATGATATCTTGAGCTTTTTTATAGGTTGGAGCAGAACTAACGGATTTAAATTCTTTGAGCAATTCAATATCTTGAAAATTAAAAAATTCTATACCTTTTTTTCCAATAGCCCTTAGTCTAACGCCTACTTTTTTAGCCTTATATTCGTCCAATAAGCCCTTAACCGCTTTTATAGTTTGGATGTTAAATCCTCCACACAAACCCTTATCTGCCGTAACAAAGATCAGATCAACTTTGGAAGGAGTTTTTCCACTTTCAAAATATCTATTTTTTACTCCACCAACCTTGTACTGATTTATCTTATAGGCAATTTCAGACAAAACCTCATTTATCTTATCGGCATAAATTCTTGATTGCTTAGCAACCTCTTCGGCCTTTCTTAGTTTTGCTGTGGATACTAACTTCATAGCACGGGTCGTTTTTTGTGTATTTTGTACACTTTTGATTTTCCGCTTTATTTCTTTTAAGTTAGCCATTAATCATCCTTTACTTTACTGAAAAAGTAGATTTAAACTCATTTAATGCTTTATCTAACAAATCTTCAATCTCTTTATCAAGTGTTCTTTTTGTTCTAATCTGCTCCAAAATGTCTGGATATTTTGCTTCCAAGAAAGGATAAAGTTCAGCTTCAAATCTGGTTACATCTTCAACCTCAACATCATCCAAAAATCCCTTACTTCCAGCATAAATAACCGCTACTTGATTTTCCACAGGAAGTGGAGAATAAGGAGGTTGCTTTAAAACTTCAACCATTCTTTGACCACGTTCTAACTGCTTTCTACTGCTCTCATCTAGATCACTTGCAAACTGGGCAAAGGCTTGGAGTTCGCGGTATTGGGCGAGATCTAGTCTTAGGGTTCCTGAAACTTGCTTAATAGCCTTGATCTGGGCTGCACCACCAACACGAGAAACCGAAAGACCAACGTTAATAGCTGGACGAATACCTGAATTAAATAAATCACTCTCTAGGAAAATCTGTCCATCTGTAATAGAAATAACATTTGTTGGAATATAAGCCGAAACATCTCCCGCTTGGGTTTCGATGATAGGAAGTGCGGTTAGAGAACCTGCTCCTAGATCATCATTTACCTTAGATGCCCTCTCAAGAAGACGTGAGTGAAGATAGAAAACATCCCCTGGATACGCCTCACGACCTGGAGGACGACGCAAGATCAAACTCATCTCACGATATGCAACAGCATGTTTAGACAAATCATCATAAACTATAAGCGCATGACGAGAATTATCCCTAAAATATTCTCCCATAGTAACACCAGCATAAGGGGCTAGAAACTGCAAGGCTGAAGAATCACTAGCACCTGCGTTTACAACTATGGTGTAATCCATGGCTCCGTGTTCTTCAAGTTTTTTAACCACTTGAGCTACTGTTGATTGTTTTTGTCCGATGGCAACATAGATACAAACAACATCTTGTCCTTTTTGGTTGATGATAGTATCGACCGCAACTGTTGTCTTACCAGTTTGTCTATCGCCAATAATAAGCTCACGCTGTCCACGTCCTATTGGCACAAGGGCATCGATGGCTTTTAGACCGGTTTGTAAAGGCTCATGCACAGATTTTCTTGCCATAATTCCTGGTGCTTTTTCCTCAACAAAACGTGTCTGACTAGCTTCGATTGGACCTTTGGCGTCTATGGGGTCGCCAAGGGAATTTACAACTCTTCCTATCAAAGAATCCCCAACAGGAACACGCAAAAGTTTTCCTAAACGCTTAACGGATGAACCCTCATATATGCCAGTTCCACTTCCAAGGATAACGATACCAACACTTGATTCTTCAAGGTTAAGTGCCATTCCCCTTTCGCCATTTTCAAACTCAACCATTTCGCCAGCCATGACGTTTTTAAGTCCGTAAACATTGGCAACACCATCGGCAGTTGAAATAACCTTTCCTGTCTCCTCAATATCAACGTTTAGATCAAAATTTTCTATACGTTCTTTTATGATTGAGCTAATCTCATCAGCTTTAATTTTTGCAGCCACTCATCTCTCCTTATTAAATCTCTATATTGCTTTTAAAATGTGCTCAGTGATCTGAGCTTTCAATCTATCAACCGAAAAACTAGCTTCCACCCCTAAGCCGTCTATGGCTATCTTGATCCCTGGGTAATCGCCTTTACTCACATTTAGTTTAACCGTTGCACCAAATTTTTTACCAAAACCATTTTCAAGTTTTTTCACTTCTTCTTTTGATATATCCCAATCAGATATAAGTTCTCCTTCATAGATATTGTCCCTTTGAGAAACCCTTCTTTGAAGCTCTTTTGTTATATTTGGGATGAGCAAAAGTCTATCGTTGGAGCTAAGAAGTTTGATAAAATTTACCACTTCCTTATCCTTTTGATCCACGCATGATAAAACAAACTCTTCCTTAGTTTGCTTCTCCACATCAGGGGATTGCAAGATGGTTTTAAACTTTTCCATCCCATACAAAGAACTTATTTTATTTAAAGAAGAAAGAAAGTCATTTAACCTATCATCTCCAAAATTTTCAAAAAGTGCCTTTACATATCTTTTAACTATCATTTCTTTCATTAGGCAACCTTTTTGAGAATTATATTTACAAACTCTTTCCTATCCACAGCCAAGGATTTTCCATCAAACATTTCATCTAAGATTTCGGATATAACCTTTCTTTTCATGTGTCGCTCTTCTATGGACATCCTATCCTTATAGGATTTTTCAAGATTTGCAACATCGCTTTGGACATTTTCATTTAGTTTATCAACCAAAATCTCAACTTCTTTTTGGCTTGTTATCAGCAAATCTTTTGCATCTTTTTTTGCTTTTTCAAGTTTTTTCTTTGCTGTTTCTTTCTTTTGCTCACTATTTTTTAGGGCAACTTGAACCGATTCTAGCCTATTGGCTATGGAAGCTATCCTTTCTTTGTAAGCAGTTTTAACTTGATTTGAGATCAAATAAAACAAAATTCCAAAAAATATCAAAAAGTTTATAGTTCTCTCAACTATATCATAATCTGTTCCTCCACCTGAACTTGCAAATAAGGCAAGGGGTACAAACAAACAAAACATATAACGCCAAATCACACTAACTCCTTTTACAGCTGATTTAATTTAGCCTTAATGCCTTCTCTAAAAAGAGGCATCTGGGCCAATAAACCATTTTTTAATTGAACTTTTTTGTCTTCAATTTCTTTTTGAAATACATCGTATTGCTCATCAAGCTGGGCTTTTTTCTCTTCAAGCTTTACAGATATTTCTTTTTTTGCCTTTTCTAAAACTTCATTTCTTTGTTTAGATGCTTGGGATTTTGCCTCTAGGATAACGGCTCTTGCTTCTTCTTCATAAGAGTTCACATCGCCATCATTTTTGTTGGCATTTTTCTTATCTCTTTCTATGGTTTTATCGCGATTTTCCATAAAATCCAGAAGCGGTTTATATAAATATTTATTTAAAAAAACCAAAAGGGCTAAGAATGTAACTGCTGTAAAAAGCAACAATAAGGGGGATATATCTAGCATATACTAAAACTCCTTGTTTTAATTTATATTACGACTACTTATATCGTTAATCGGGCTATTTTATCATATCAATATGAAAAGTTAGATTAAATATATAATTACTTGTTGATTTTTTTGATAAACTCTTCAACCTGCTTTTCGTTTTTAAATTGTAAAACTAAAGATTTTTTTTGCAATTTTGCGTTTATTCCCATTTGCTTTAAAATATCTTTTGCATCTTGCAAACTCTCAAAAGGCTCAACTTCCTTTTTTGTTTGTAAAGGTTTATCCTGGGAATTTCGCATTTTTTTAACCAAATCTTCAGCCTGGCGAACACTCAGTTTTTGACCTAAAATAGTATCAACCACCATTTTTTCATCATCTTTTTCCAAGCCAACTATAACCTTGGCATGTCCTTGGGAAAGTTTACCCTCAACTATAAGATTTCTTGTAAATTCACCAAGATTTAAAAGCCTCATGGTATTTGTTATCTGGGCCCTACTTTTATGTATGATTTTAGACAATTCTTCTTGGGTAACCTTATATTCATTTATAAGCTCTTTATAAGAAATAGCAAGCTCTATGGGATTTAGATCTTCCCTTTGGATATTTTCTATTAGGGCAAGCTCCCTTAGATTTTGGGATGTGATATCGGCAATTATGGCTTTAATGGTCTTTATTTTAGCTAATTTTGTTGCCCTTAAACGCCTCTCTCCGGCTAATAAAATGTATTCATCATCTTTTTCATAAACTATGATTGGTTGTAAAAGTCCATGCTTTTTGATGGATGCAGAAAGCTCTTTTAGGGCACTTTTATCAAAGTGGGTTCTGGGTTGATATGGATTTGGTTTTATAAGCTCCACATCTAGATCTTGTATGAGATGGGTGTTTCTTGAATGTTCTAAATCCTTATTGTAACTCTCTTCAACGTCTTCTATGATGGCACTTAGACCTCTTCCTAATGCTTTTTTTGCCATGTTTAACTCGCCATAATGGAATGTGCTAGATTTTGATAAGCTTGGCTACCTGGAGATTTTACATCATATAAAACGATTGGCTTACCAAAGCTAGGGCTTTCAGCTAGCTTTACATTTCTTGGAATTACCACATAAGAGCTTGTATCTTTATCCAAAAAAAGCTTTGCTTTAAAATGATGTTCTAGATCTGCAAAAACCTGCTTTGAAAGGTTATTTTGGGTACTATACATGGTGGGTAAAAATCCTTTAATTTTCAAATTTGGATTTATTTGCTTTTTTATAAGCTTAACGGTATTTAAAAGTTGGGCCAATCCCTCTAAGGCAAAAAACTCACACTGAATTGGTATGATAATAGAATCCGAAGCACTAAGGGCATTTACGGTTACACTTCCAAGGGTTGGAGGAGAATCTATGATGATATAATCATATTTGCCTTCAATTTCTTTGATTTTATTTTTCAAAACCAATTCTCTTCCCTTGGTTTTGTTATCATAAAATTCCTTTTCAAGTCCCACAAGGGATATGTTTGATGGTGCTAGATCTAGGGTTGGGAGAGAGGTTTTTAGAATGATTTGGGAAAGTTTTTTACTGCCTATCAAAACATGGTATATATTAAATTCGTATTCGTTTCTATTAAACCCAAGTCCTGTTGTGGCATTTGCTTGGGGATCAATATCTATAATCAGAACCTTTTTCCCTTCCACAGCCAAAGATGCAGCTAGATTTATAGCCGTAGTAGTTTTACCAACGCCACCTTTTTGATTAGCAATTGAAATTATTTCACTCATCTTAAACCATACGCCCTTCTTCCATTTAATTTTATAGAACCATCATCACACAAAACTGCCTCTTCCAAAGAGAACACTTTTCCGTCTTTATGAAATGTAAAATTCTTATTCTTCTGGAATTCTATCCTAAATTTACTAAAAACTTGCTTCCATGAATAATTTATTTTCAATTCTTGGCAAAATTTTTTCATCAATTCACCATTTGTAACCCTCACATCTAAAATACCAAATTCACTAGGACTAGATAAGAGGTTCAAACCCATTGAAACTACGTATTTATCGCCTATTTTAGAGCTCATTACCCCGCCTATTTTTTTATCTAGCACATAAAAATCATTGGGCCACTTTAACCAAACTTGTGAACCTTTATTTTCTAAAACCCCTTTCATTATACAAGCAAAATATATGCAAACCGAGGGGCTTGGGACATCGCTGGGCAAATCCTTTTCTTCTATGCAAAAGCTCATATACAAATTTCCCCTCTCCCCTAACCAAGCATTAGATCTACTTCCTATTCCTTCATATTGGTTGTTAGCATATAAAAAATATGGTGGTTTTATGTTGCCTTTTTTTAAGCCCTGCACAACATATAGATGGGTAGATGGGATATTTTCAATATAATTTATCTCCAACTCTCTTCCTTAATCCTTGCATGTATGAGTAAGCGCTCATTTTTTGCTTTGTGGGTGGTTGAACTTCAAAAATGCTTAAAATTCCCTCCTTGCAAGCTATTTGCGTCTCGTCTTTATTTATAGCCAAAATTTCTCCGGGTTCTTTTTTAGATGCCTTATCTTTTAACTTTACATTGATCAATTTCAATCCACTTTCTAAAAAAATCCCAGGCCAAGGGGTAAAGGCACGAAATTTTGTGTAAATTTCAAAGGCACTTTGACTTAAAATATCAACCTTGCCATCTTTTTTACTAATCTTAGAACATTTTGAAGAATTTGTATCATTTTGAGGCAAAGCCAAGATATTCTCAAAATTTTTCAAAGTCTTTACACTAAGATCCCTAGCCATATCTGAGAGCTCATCAAAAAGATTTAAAGAAGTTACCTCATCATCCAAATCCACATAAGAAAAACCCAAAATATCACCCGTATCCAAACCCTCATCCATAAGCATGGAAGTTACTCCAGTTTGTTTTTCATTTGCTAAAATCGCCGATTGTATAGGACTTGCCCCGCGGTATTTTGGCAAAATGGAGGCATGAAGATTGATACAAGGACAAAGATCTAAAATATTTTTTGGCAAAATCTGCCCATAGGCTGCTACGACTATAAAATCTGGTTTTAAATCCCGCATTTGCTCTTCTATGCCATCACCACGCAAATTTTTTGGCTGAAAAATCGGTATCTCATATCCGCTTTTCAAAACAAAATCCTTAATATGCGGAGGAGTTAAAATCTTCTTCCTACCAACAGGCTTATCAGCTTGAGTAAAAAGCCCCACAATCTCAAAACTATCATCTCTTAAAAGTCCCTCCAAAATCCTCGTGGCGTATGCGGGAGTTCCCATAAAAACTATTCTCATGAGGGCTTCCTAACAAATAAAGTCCCGCCTTTATGCTTATGCTTAAACATAAAACTTTCAATATCACTTAGATCAAAGCCACTGCTCATAAACATCTTTTTGCCTCTTTTTAAAAGAAAATGGGCTGCTTTTAATTTCGTAACTATTCCACCTGTGCCAAATTCACTTCCTGCAACACTTGGCAATCTTAACTCCTCTTCTTTTATGTAAGAGACAATTTTTCTAACTTTTGCATTTTTAAACTTTTTTGGATCTTTATCGTAATATCCATCAATATCTGACAAAATCACAAGCATGTAAGCATCAAAATAGTATGCCACGCGGGATGAAAGTTGGTCATTGTCCCCAAAAACTATCTCGTCTGTCGCTGTGGCGTCATTTTCATTTATGATGGGAATTATCCCGTTTTTTAGCAAAGCGTCAATAGCACTTTTTGCCTTAGCTGTGGCAGAGCGTGAATCAAAATTATGTCCACTTATCAAAATTTGTGCGGCTAATTTACCATGCTTTTTAAGATGCTTACTATAAGTTCTCATAAGTTCAGGCTGACCAACAGCAGCTAAAGCTTGGCGATTTGCAAGGATATTTTTATCTAATCTTATCTTACTGTATCCAGAAACAATGGCAGCTGAACTTACTAAAATAACTTCATTTTTTTCGCTTAACTTAGCCAAAAAAGCGCACAAAGCCTCAAATCTGCTTTTGCAAAGCTTTCCATTTTGACTTAAAACATGGGTGCCGACTTTTATGACTATTCTTTTTTTTCTTTCTTGATTTTTCATAAAAATATTATAGCAAATCAAATTTAAATTACCATTTCAAATATAAGCGGCACTGACGAAATAAAATAAAAATAAAAAGCATTTTGAAAAAATGCTTACTTTACTAGTTATCTGTTTTCCGTAATCCGTAATCCGTTTTCGGCACTGACTAAATCCCTATTTAGTCAGTGCCATGTAAGCTTAGAAAAATTTTAAACAAATTGTTAATATTAACCATTCATTCATCTAGCACCCATATAATGCTTCAATCAAAAAATTAAGGGTAAAAAATGAAAAAAACAATCACAATAGCATTGGCTTCATTTATGTTAGTAGCATGCGGAGGTGGTGGCGATAAAAAGGTAGATCAATCACCAAAAACACAAAAAGAAAATAAAAACACTCAACCAAACCCCACAACACCAAGCACAGACAATCAAGTCAAAAAAGATGGCACATCCATCAGCACAACCATCCCATCAAACCTAGGTGCAGTTTACAACTCCACAAATTTCAACCGCTACACAAGCGTAAAAACTCCAAATGGAGGAAGCATACATATAGTTGCACAAGATAAGATCACAAATGAACAAATAATAAGATGCAGAAACATTTTAAAGCATTATTTAACAGATTTTAAAGGCTCAATGTATGGTTCAGATAAATCAGCCATTGCAAATAACATGGCCAAAAACGGAGCAATTTTGGCTTTACTAAACGGACAAGATGACGGAAGCAATCCGCTTTCAACCAAAGTAACGGGGCAACCTTTATATCAAAACGAAATCCAAGTCGAGGGTGGAGCTTGGTACATGGCTCAAAACTATGAACATAGAGACGCGGCATATGAGGAGATTTTACATTTAGTTCATGATAAGGGGATTGGAGTGGATGGAGCAGGTGGAAGTATAGGAGCAGCACCAGAATATCAAGCCAAGATAAGAGAGGCACAACAAAATGCACTTACAAATAATCTATGGGCAATAGGAACTGAAGCTAGTAAAATTACAGAGTGGAGAAATGAAAATAGCCTAAGCCAAGAATATTTAGCCTCTGTTGTGGATAGCTACTACGGACTTTGGGGAGCATACACGCAAAGTGGAAGTAATGGCATGTGGGGAATGTATGTAGGAAAAACTAGAGAAGATACAAAAACAGACGACCCGATGGGCTATGCTTTAATGGGGCAATTTTTTCATCCATATATAACCTACAATGCACAAATTTCAGCGAGTTTAAACGGAAACTTTTCCCTAAAATTTGACAGCTTAAAACCCTATACTAACCACTCAAGATACCTAAAAGATGTAACACTTTTGGGCTCAAACAATAATAGCGTCAGCGTAAATGAACTAGACAACATTATAACGGGAAATTCGGGAATAAACACGGTTATTTTTTCAGGAAATTCTAGCGAATATGATATGAGTAAAAGCTCAGATGGTACAGCAATAATCATAGACAACTTGGGAAGAGATGGGAAAAATAAGCTATATAGTATAGAAAAATTACAATTTAACGACAAAACTATGGATCTATAAAATATGGACATCAGCTTAGTTCTATCGTTCCTAGGAGCATCGGTGCTTTTAGCACTAATGCCTGGACCTGATAATATTTTTGTTTTAACCCAAAGTCTAACTAGAGGACAAAGAAATGGTATAGCCATTTCTTTTGGGCTAAGTTTGGGAGTTTTAGTGCATACAACAGCTGCGGCAACTGGGCTTTCGATAGTTTTAAAACAATCCCACATTGCCTTTTTGGTTGTCAAATATTTAGGTGCGGTTTATCTTTTTTATTTGGCGTTTTTAGCAACAAAAGAAGAACCAATTTGCATGGATGAAAATGATGGCAAAACAAAAGAAGATGGATTGGTTTTTTTGATTAGAAAAGGGTTTTTGATGAATGTATTAAACCCCAAAGTTACGCTATTTTTTATCGCTTTTTTGCCCCAATTTGTTAGCCCCAATGGTTTTGACATAATGCTACAAATGCTCATCTTAGGACTAATTTTCATGATACAAGCATTTGTGGTTTTTAGTAGTATATCGATCTTAGCTGGAAGATTGACAAAGTACCTAAATAGTCCTCGCTTTTGGAATATAAGCAAATGGAGTAAGATTATTGTATTGTTTATTTTAGGATTAATGTTGTTATTGTCTTAAAAAATATTTATAAAGGAAAATTATGAAAAAATTAAGTTTAATAATCGCTTTACTGCTAACATCTAGTACATTTATAGCTTGTGGTGGCGGAAGTAGTAAGGCCCAAACAACAAACACAGACAAAAAAGAAGTGCAAGAGACGAAGAGAAAATTTGGAATCTTTAAAGTGCTTGGGGATAATCGCACCATTGAAATGGATGGGGACATAAAACGCAAAACTCCTGATAATTTCGATAGGCTATTGCAAGCCTTTCCAAATATCGACACTATCAATATCGTAAATTGCCCTGGCTCATTAGACGATGAGAGCAATTTTAAGCTATCAAAAAAAGTACATGAAAGAGATATCAAAATCCACTTGATGGATAATGGAGAAATCGCTTCGGGCGGTGTTGATTTTTTCTTAGCAGGAGTTAAAAGAAGCAAGGGAGAAAATACAAAAATAGGTGTTCATGCATGGTCAGGAGATGGGGAGAGGGCAACAGATTTTCCAAGAGGACATGCAAACCATCTACCTTATATCAAATATTATGTCTCCATTGGTTTTAGCAAAAAATGGGCTGAGGATTTTTACTATTTTACCATCTATTCTGCACCAGCTAAGGGTATTCACTGGATGAGCGAAGAAGAGATCGAAAAGTATGGTTTGATTACTAAATAAAACATAAAATACTAGATGCTAGATGGTTGTTTGGAGATTTTCCAAGCGACCATCAATCAAATATTTATTCTTTAGAATTTTTTCCATTACATTTTGCCCAACATAGAACTAATACTGTAACAAAGTTATAATCTCACTTGTTTGCTGTGCTGCTTGTTGCAATCTTGGCAAAACTTCTTCTTTTATAGTTTGGATATCCTTGTAGCTTATGTGAGAGCCTATATTCATGGTTCCTATTATTTCTTTGTCTTTATTGTAAATGGGAGATGCGATGGCTATGAGCCCATCTTCTAACTCTTCTTGGACGATTTGATAGGGAAGATTTCTTGTGGCTTTTATCCTTTCATATAATTCTTCACAACTTGTGATACTATTTTTTGTATATGCCCTAAGGGGTAATTTTTTGATGAATTTTTTTAACTTTTTATCTTCCATGTGGGCTAGATAAACCCGCCCTGTTGCCGTATAAGCTGTGGGCAATCTAGTTCCCACATGTATTCCCTCGCTTAAAACCCTTTGGGCTGCTATACGCATGATACAAATGATGTGGATGTGATCTAAAATTGATATGGAACATGAAAGTTTACATTCATTTGCCACTTGTTTTAGGTTTTTGTAAGCTAAATCTGTCCATGGCAAGGATGCATAGTAACTATACCCTAGTTCTATAATCTTAGGAGTCAGATAAAAAAAGTTATCCCTATGTGCCACGTAGCCTAGATGTTCCAAAGTTAAAAGCAACCTTCTTGCATTTGCCCTTGTGATATCTACTTTTTTTGCCACATCGCTTAAAGTCATGTGGGTATTTTCCTTATCGAATGCTTTTATGACGCTTAACCCCTTTGCAAGGGCAAGTACAAAGTCTTTTTTATCTAAATCATTCAATTTTTTCGTCCTTTTATATTTAATAAACCGCCCCCAATAATCGCAAATATACCCATAAAAGCTAAAAGATTTGGCAAAGCATCACCCATCGAAACTCCCACTACAATAGAAAATACTATAATGCTATACCCTATGGCTCCAACGATTCCAGCCTTTGTTTCTCCGTAGGCCTTTGTCATGAATATTTGTCCTAAAGAGGAAAAAACTCCCATTCCTAGAAGATAAAACCAAGCTATTCCTTGGGGCATCTGAAATTTTCCTAACATAAAATCAAAGGATGGATTATAGGTGTATTGGGATAAGATCATAAGGATTACTGGAACTAGGGTTCCTGTTCCCATGAAAACAAGAACAATGGAGCGAGTATCATAATATTTTTTAAGCTCCCTTATGCTCGTAAAAGCAAGGGCAGCAAAGATAGCATTTACAAAGCCAAAAATATGATCCTTTGTAAAACCAGAGCTAGGTTGCATAACCAAAAGCATACCTAAAAATCCAAGCCCTATGGCTAACCAGCCCCTTTTTCCTAAGCTCTCTTTTAGAAAAATCATAGCAAAAATTGCCGTAAAAATCGGAGATGTTCTAGAATACGCTACCGCATCTGCTAGGGGAATATGATAAATATTGTAAAAAAATGCAAGCATAGCTATAAAACCCGCCATTCCCCTAAAAAGCAAAAGATAAGGTTTTCCACCTTTTTGTCTAATGGGTGCTTTTAAAAATGTGAGGCAGATGAGAAAAACGCCTATTATATTTCTAAAAAAGACCATTTCTATGGTTGGGATTTCATTGGATAGGGCTTTTATGAAAGCGTTCATGATAGTCATACTTGCCGATGAAATTAGCATATAAAATATGCCCTTATTTACATTATTTCTTAGTTTTTCCATGGTTTCTTGTTTGTTTTTTAGATAGATTTTACTATAAATAAGATAAATTTCTAATCTAATAGATTAAAAACATTTCACATGCAGGAAGAACCAGCACCGACTAAAAAGTCAGTACCACAAATTCCCCTACATGTTAAGTTTATATTTTACTGCAAATCCTCATAAGGTAAGCCCACATACTGCTCGGCTATAACCTTTTGACCTGCCTTTGATTTTAAAAAGTAATGTATCTCTGATGTTTCCATTTTTTTATCAAATACATCCTTAGTATCTCCAAAATCATGCAACAAATCAGTTAGCCACCAAGAAAATCTAACCCCATTCCACACTCTTCTTAGGGCTATTGGAGAATACTGCTCTATATACTTTTTATCTCCTTGCTTGTAAACTCTAGTTAAAATTTTATATAAAGTTGCCACATCAGATGCTGCAAGATTGAGCCCTTTTGCACCCGTTGGGGGAACTATGTGTCCTGCATCGCCAACTAAAAATAAATTTCCATACTGCAAGGGTTCGCAGATGAAAGATCGTGTAGGAACTATACTTTTTTCTATACTTTTGCCTGTTATGAGATTATCTCTAGCACTTTTAGGCATTCTTTTTCTAAATTCTTCCCAAAATTTCTCATCACTCCAATCCTCAACCTTATCTGTTAATGGAACTTGGATGTAGTATCTTGATCTAGTTTGAGACCTCATGGAAGCTAGGGCAAATCCCCTATCAGTCCTTGCGTATATAAGCTCATCATTGATAGGCTTTGTATCGCTCATGAGACCCAACCAGCCAAAAGGATATACCTTTTCATATTCGGTTTTTACACTATCTGGTATGGTTTTTCTTGAAACTCCATGAAAGCCATCGCATCCAGCTATATAATCGCATTCTAGCTTATATTCAACGCCATCTTTTTCGTATGTTACATAAGGATTGTCTGATTTTACATCGTGGGGTTGAACCTTGCTTGCTTCATAGACGGTCTCTAATCCCCTTTTTGCCCTCTCATCCATCATATCTTTTGTAATGTCAACTTGACCATATACGATAACACTCTCTCCAGTTAATTCGGTAAGTTCTATGGGTATTCTCTCATCATTAAATGCTATCTCAACCCCATGGTGAACCTCACCTTTTGTGTCCATATTTTGTGCCGCACCAGCTTCTCGAACTAGTTTTGCAAAGCCTTGCTCTAAAACTCCTGCTCTAATTCTTCCTAGTACATAATCTCCTGTTACCCTTTCAAGTATAACATTATCAATGCCTTGCTTATCTAGCAACAATCCCAAAAGCAGTCCCGAAGGTCCCGCACCGATAATGGCAACCTGTGTTTTTTTGATTTTCATGTCTCTCTCCTTAGCTATCCCAATTTGGATCTAATTTTGTCATTAGCCTATAATAAGCTGGCCACTCTGGATGCCTAACCTGGGCTCCTGCTTGAGCATCTCCGCCCTCAAACTGCTCTCTGGTTTTTATCATGGCTTCTTTGCTTGCTTGGATTATCTCATCTCCACTTGCCATGGCTTTTAACTGAACCTTGCAAGCTTGTATGATATTATACATCCTAACAAATGCCCATGCCACATTTGATCCAGCCGTTACAACCCCATGATTTTTTAAAAATAGGGTGTGATTTGTAGATCCAAGGGATTTTACCAATCTTTCTTGCTCGCTACCATCAAGCACTATACCTTCAAAATCATGGTAACCAACCCTATCATAAAATTGATAAGCCTCTTGCATTAGTGGCACAAATCCACCCTTTAAACAACTAACCGCTTGGGTATCTGGGTTGTGGGTATGAAGTACACAATGCAAATCTTTTCTAGCTTTATGTATGGCTGAATGGATAACAAATCCTGCCTTATTTACTGGATATGGGCTATCGTCTAGCTTTTCCCCATCTATGTTTATTTTCACTAGATTTGATGGTTTTATCTCGCCATATAAAAGCCCAAAAGGATTTATCAAAAAATCATTGGTTCCAGGAATCCTAAGGGATATATGGTTATAAACCTGGGTTGTCCATCCATAATAATCCACCATTCTATAAGCAAGGGCTAGATCAACCCTTGCTTTCCATTCTTCCTTACTATATCCTTGGGGAATTTGTTTTTTAGTATAAATATCTTCCATCAAAATCCCCTATCTTGGTCTTTCGCCCATGACGGTTGCTCTATACATTTCCCTTCTAAAACCCTCATAATCATTAAAAGCTTGATGGAGGCATATTCGATTATCCCACATGATAACGGTTTTACTTGTCCATCTGTGCCTACATGTAAAGGATTCTTGCGTAGCAAAATCGGCTAAATAATTTAAAAGGGGCATAGCCTCAGCCTCGCTTAAACCCTTGATACCACATGCGTAAGTTTTATCCACAAAAAGTGCCTTTTCTCCGCTGACTGGGTGGGTTCTAACCAAGGGATGGTATGAGCCCTCAACCATTTTTTGAGTATCCACATCAAGTTCGATATTTCCTAAACTATTTATTTTGCCACTACCTTGCTTTTCAGCCATCATGGCTTGTACAACATTTTTCGCACTCATCCAAACTTCAAGGGGTTCTATAAGCTTTTTCATACCCTCACTTAAACTATTGTACGCTAAAACGATATTAGTGTACATGGTATCTCCTCCGTATGGGGGCATATCTTTTCCATAATTTATAGCGATGGAAGGTGGACGCTCTAAGAAAACTGAATCTGTGTGCCAACCACTTCCAAAAACCATTTTTGTTTTAGTGTTGGCTTCTTTGATAACAGGCTGAATATTTGGATGTCCTTCAACCCCAGTAGTATAAGCATCTGTTCCAAATTCGCCAAATTTTAAAACCAAATTCTCATGATCTGTAAAACTTATATCTTGATCCCTAAAAACGATAAGTTTGTGATGATATAGGGCATCTTCTATCTCCTTAAATGCCTCATCGCTAACATTTGATAGATCAACCCCTTCTATCTCAGCACCCATAGCCGCTGCTATGGGTAGAGATTTTATGTGCTTATAGTCTTTTGCGTGATTGTTAAATTTTCCCGTAGGGTGAGTAATCGCTCTCATATTTATTCCTTTTTATTTATAAATCAATTTAGCCATCTAGGTATGATAAATACCAAAGAAGGCACCAACAGCAATAAGCCAATTCTAATAATTTCCGCTACAAAAAATGGAAAAACTCCTATAAATGTCTCCATCATTGGCACATCCTTTGATAGTTTTGAAATGATAAAAACATTCAAACCAACAGGAGGCGTGATGAGTCCTAACTCTATGACTATGAGTGAGAGTATCCCAAACCAAATTTTAAGTTCATCCAAACTAAGACCAAAGGCAGAATCTGCCGCAGTTGCATATTCGCCACCATTGATAGTGATAAGTACTGGCCAAATAAATGGTATAACTATCAAAATCATGGCAAGTGAATCCATGAAAAAACCAAGAATTATAAAGATGATTAAAATACCAATAAGAATAACCCAAGGATCCAAACTTGAAGTTACAGCCCACTCGGCTATGGCTTGGGGCAGACCCGATCTAGTAAAAAAACCTTTAAGCACCTCAGCACCAAAGAGGATAAAATATATCATGGCACTAGCACTTGCCGTCTCAACCAAACTATCCTTCAACCTTTTTAGCGTTAGCCCCTCTCCAGGACCCCTTGTCCTTAAAAAAAGCCCATATCCAAAGATGACAAACACCCCAAAAGCCGCCGCTGGGGTTGGGGTAAAAAAGCCTAAACCTAAACCTAATATAATAGTTGCAAAGGTTAATATAACAGGAATTAGCCTAACAAGCGCCCTATTTCTTTCTTCCTTTGTTAGAGGTTTTGAAAGGGGTGCTAATTTTGGATTTATCCTAACTACGATAGCAACTACTGCTATAAAAAATAAAACCGCTATAATCCCAGGCAAAACCGCTGCTTGAAACATTTCTATGATGGAGGCTTCAACCACGATAGCATAGATAATCAAAGCAACTGAAGGGGGAATCAAAATCCCCAATGTTCCCCCAGCCGCTAGTGTTCCAGTGGCAAGTCTAGGAGAATAGTTCATTTTCTCAAGTTCAGGCAGAGCAATCTTTCCCATGGTAGAAGCAGTCGCCAAAGATGAGCCTGAAACTGCCCCAAAACCAGCACATGAGCCAATGGCAGTTATACAAAGTCCACCTCTAAATCTTCCAAGTATGGCATTCATTCCTTGAAAAAGATCCGTTGCTAATTTTGTATGACTTGCCAAATACCCCATGAGAATAAAAAGTGGAATAACAGACAATTCATAATTTGCAAAATTTTCCCACAATAAACTCTTAAACTGCATGATATAGGGCTCAAAGCGAATATAGGGCAATTTCAACGAAAGCAAATATGTTCCACCAATTCCTACTATTATCATAGCAAGGGCAACCCTGGTATTGAGCATCAAAAGTACAAAAAAGACAGCCAATCCCAAAATTCCAATCATTTCTTTATCCATCATTTAATGCACTCCTTTTAAATAACACTTGGTAAAATATTATAATCGCCCAAAGAATAAGGGAGATAATGCCTGGAACATAAAAGGGCCATATACTCCAACCCAAAATACTCGACATTGCATCATCCTCCCTAGCTTCTAACATCCCTAAAAACATAAAATAAGCCAAAAATAAAACAAAGAAAAATGTTACGATAAGCCATATTTTATCCAGATAGATCTGGATTTTATTTGATAATTTATCAGCAAAAAAATCAACCGACACATGTCCCCTTTCGTATTGGGTCCAAGGAAAAAACATCAGTGCAATAGAGCTGATACAAAGCTTCACAAAATCCTCATATCCAGCAAGCCCCTCAACATTGTATCCAAACATTCTAGTTAACTTATCAAGCCCAAATGCACCTATGTTTAAAACCGTTACTATGATGACAAGTATGAGTAAAAAACTAGCCAGATAGACCAAAAAAAGCGAACTTTTTCGTATCCAAGCCTCCATAAAATATCCTTTTTATTTAGTATTTTTGACTATGGCTTCCCTAGCTGTTTTTACAAGTTTTTTAGCATCTATTCCCTTAGCACTTGCCTCTTTTATCCACTTATCAACAACCTTTTGACCAACTGCGTTAAATTTTTCCATCTCTTTTTCGGAAATCTTAACAATTTCGCTATTTTTAGATTCTTTTTGCATCTTCATGCCTGGCTTTTCCACATCCATCCATACTTTTCCAATCTCTTTTAACATATCCATATTTACACTATTTGTTATAATATCTTGTAATTCTTTGGAAAGGTTGTCAAATTTTTTCTTATTCATCAAAAATAAAAATACAGAAGTACCAAATCTCTCTCCATTTACGCCCTCGGCTGAATATCTTGTTAATTGTTGAAATTTAAATGGTGGAAATACTTCAAAGGGTATAAATCCTCCATCTATGGCCTTTTTTGAAAGAGCTTGAGGAAAGGCAGGAAGAGGCATGCCCACAGGTTCTGCTCCCATTTCTTTTATATGCCAAGCACCAACTCTAGAAGGAGTTCTAAGCTTTAAACCCTTCAAATCTTCCACCTTTGTTACCTTTTTATCAACTGTATGCAAAGCATTTCCTGCATGAACATGAATCAAAAGTGGCTTTATATTTTTAAAATCTTTTTTGATAAGATCAAAATTTTCCCTAATGGCAACATTTGTGGCAACAGCATCTCCAATGTGAACCGTTGGCAATTCATAAACTTCGGTTCTTGGAAAAACCCCTGGAGTATATCCAGCAACGGTCCAAACTATATCAGCCGAACCATCTCGAACCTGCTTATAAAGCTCCCCTGGTTTTCCACCCATACTCATGGAAGGATAAACTTCAACCTTTATTTTTCCGTTGGAAAGTTTTTCAAGTTTTTTACCCCATGGGACTATAAATTTTGTGTGTGCGGGTGATTTAGAACTTAAAAAGTGATGTACTAAAAGGGTTGTTTTTTTCTCTTTTGCCATTGAGCCAGTAGCCAAAGCCATACTTCCAACAAGTGCTATTGCACCTTTTAAAATAATTTTTTTCATAATGTCTCCTTTTATTTGTTTTCTAATTGTTTTTCTAAACTATCAAGAACTTTCATGGCCGAATATGCTTGTGCAACACTGGCATTTGGTTCTCTTTTTTCTTTAATAGCAGCTATAAACTCCCTATCTTGAAGCTCTATACCATTCATGGAAACTGCAACCTTGCTCACATCTATCGCCTTTTCATAGCCATCAACTAGATCATCATATCTTGCTATATAAGTTCCATTATCGCAAATATATCTAAAGAAGGTTCCTAAAGGTCCGTCATTATTGAAAGAAAGCGAAAGGGTGCAAATAGCTCCGCTTTTACTTTTAAGCCCTATGCTCATATCCATGGCAATTCCAAGCTCTTTATGCTTTGGACCCTCAAGAGCATAAGCACTTACTATCTCTTCGCCTGTTTGGTAGGCAAAAAGATCAACAGTATGACAAGCATGATGCCATAAAAGATGGTCAGTCCAACTTCGTGGCTTACCTAGGGCATTTGTATTTGTTCTTCTAAAAAAGTAAGTTTGCACATCCATTTGCTGGATATTTAGCTTTCCTGCTTTTATTTTATTGTGTACCCATTGGTGGGATGGGTTAAATCTCCTTGTGTGTCCTGCCATGGCAACAAGTTTGGTACTTTTTTGCTTTTGGACTAAGGCTTTTGCATCCTCTATCTTATCGCACATGGGAATTTCTATCATGACATGCTTACCCGCATCCATGCAAGAGAGAGCTTGTTCGGCGTGAATTTGAGTTGGACTAGCTATGATAGCCGCATCAAAATCCATCTCCAAAGCTTTATTTAGATCTCCTGTATAATTTGGGACATTAAATTCATCTGCTGTTTTTTTGGCACTCTCATCCCGTGAGCCAACCACACAAACAACATCTGCTTCTTCTATATTTTGTAAGGCTTGGAGGTGTTTTACTCCAAATGCACCATTACCTATAACGCATATTTTCATCCTAACTCCTTTTGGATTTTATTTTCTAAAATTACTAAAGAATAATTTGTATTTGAAACGGGTGCATGCATAAACCTATATGCTTGCTTCACTTCCTCATCCATAGCTCCTCTCATGACAAGCCACATTACAGCCTCAGCCCCCTCACTTCCAGTTTCTCTGATGAGTTCCACCAAAGAAGTCTCCTTTGCTTTTAAGGGCTCATGTATTAGGGCATCTAACCATTTTGAATCATAATCAACATTTATAAGTCCAACTCTCTCCCCTTGCAACTGATGGGAAAGACCGCCAGTTCCTAAAACTGCCACCTTTATATCTTCAGGAAAACTATCGATAGCCTTTCTTAAAGCTTGTCCTAATTTATAGCATCTATTTCCACTAGGTTGTGGGTACTGAATAACTCCAACATATAAAGGAATAACCTGACATGGCCACTCTTCTGGCTGTCCAAAGAGGATAGATAGGGGAACTGTTACTCCGTGATCCACATCAAGTTCATAAGATTGAACTATGTCAAATTCGTCGGATAGTAGGGATTTTGCTATGTGGGCTGAAAGCTTTGGATTTCCTTTACATGAGGGGACTTCCCTTCTTCCAAAACCCTCATCGGCTGGTTGATATTCCTTTGCCATGCCTATACCAAAGGGGACAACATTTTTCAAAGTTATACCAAAATTAGAGCCATGGTCATTATAAACCACTATGCAAACATCGGGTTTATTTTTTTTCATCCATTCCCTTGCTGGTATTATGCCATTGGCAAATCTTTCCCAATACGCCCCATGCATCTGGTCAGTATCCATAACCATACCAATAGTTGGAATATGTGATGTTCCTATGCCTCCTATTATCTTAGCCATCTTTATTCTCCTTTTTGCTTCTATTTCCCTCTATGCTTCGTCCGCCATCTATCATCATTTGTTTAAATTCTTCACCGCTCATGGGAGGATTTGCCATCATTCCACCCAAATCTTGCATGCTATTTCCCAAAACTGCAGCTATTTTAAAAAGATAATAGATATTTCCACCCAAAGATAATAATTTATTAAAATCTCTCTTTTTTATGGCTTGGATTTGCTCATCGCTCATGCCAAAACTTTGGAGATATTCATCTTCGTTGTTTAAAAATTGCTCTCTGCCCTCTGGTCGATTTAGGGTTTCACAAAATTTATTTACAGGATAGCCCATCTGAGCACTTTCCAAATCAAAAACATAGGTTCCTGGTATATCTTCATAATCTTTAGCCATTTTGTATCCTTTGCAAGTGTTTATTTATCCTTGGATATACATGTTTTATATTTTCTTCAAAAATCATCTTTTTCTTTTTATCACTGATTTTTGCCTTGTCTATATATCTTTTTGTATCATCAAAATAATGCCCAGTAAGTGGATCAATTCCCCTAACGGCCCCTATCATTTCTGAAGCAAATAGGATATTTTGGGTTGGGACTAGATCTAAGAGCAAGTCAATTCCCTCTTGATGATAAACGCAGGTATCAAAATAAATATTATCTTCTATAATGCTATTTAACTCGGGTAATTCAAGCATATCGCAAAGCCCACGAAACCTCCCCCAATGATAAGGAACCGCACCGCCTCCATGGGGAATTACAAATTTTAATTTTGGAAACCTTTTAAAAAGGGTTTTGCTCATCATAAGCTGACAAAAAGCTGTGGTATCAGCCCCTAGATAATGGGAACTTGTAGCATGAAATCTATCATTGCAAGACCCACTCACATGTATCATGGCAGGAACTTCTAACTCACTCATAACTTCATATAATGGATACCAATATTCATCATCTAGCTTTGGTGCATCATTCCAGTATCCTCCGCTTGGGTCTGGATTTAGATTACATCCGATAAAGCCGTATTCATTTACGCATCTTTCTAGCTCTTTTGCACTGGTTTTTATACCAAAACCAGGAGATTGGGGAAGCTGACAAACGCCCACAAAGTTTTTGGGAAAAAGTTCAACTATTCTATAAATAAGCTCATTGCAATGCTCACTCCAATTTTTACTAGTGCTTATGTTGCCTATATGATGCCCCATCCAACTAGCCCTTGGAGAAAAAATGGTTAGATCAGCTCCCCTTTCTTTTTGAAGTCTAAGCTGATTTTGCTCTATACTCTCAACCAGTTGCTCATCTGTGATATTTAAAATACCCTTTTGGTGTTTAAAGTTTTTATCAAGTTTTAACTCTTCTTTTTGTTTTTCCCTATACCTTCCTAGCTCATCTGGCCCAGTGGTGTAGTGTCCATGACAATCGATTATCATTTTAATTCCTTTTGCAAATCTTCTAAATTATCATAATATTTAAATCCAGCCTTTTTCAATGGTTCTCGCATCTTATATAGATCAAGCCCTAAAACTCCCGCTTCAAATTTTGCTCTTTTTTCGCCCTCATATTCTTCTCGTTTTTTTGCAACTAGTGCAACTTTTTTGGCATCCTTTCTTTTAACTACACAAATTCCATCATCATCGGCAACCACAACATCACCAGGATTTATCCTTTGTCCAGCGCAGATTATGGGAATATTTACCGATCCTAGAGTATTTTTAACCGTTCCTCTTATGCTAACTGCCTTACTCCAAACAGGAAAATCCATCTGCTCTAAATCCTTAACATCCCTAACCCCACCATCAATTACTAAGCCCTTAACTCCCCTAGAGATGGCAGAAGTTGCAAGCAAATCCCCAAAAAAACCATCATCATTCTCGGTGGTACAAGATGCCACTATGATATCTCCCTTTTGGGCTAATTCCATTGCCACATGTAACATCCAATTATCTCCAGGCTGCAAAAGAACGGTTATGGCACTTCCTGCTATCCTTTTTCCCTTGTAAATGGGTCTTAAATAGGGCTTTAATTGCCCTGCTCTTTTATTTGCCTCATGAACGGTTGCGGAGCCAAATCCCTCAAGCTCTTTTATGGTTTTTTTTGAAGCTCTTTTTATGTTTTTGATCCCAACACCTAAAATGTTTTCCATTTCCTACTCCTCAAATCCATATAATCTTGCAGGATTATCCACTAGGATTTTTTCTTGTAACTTTTTATCTGGAACGATTAAGGGTACTAGATCAAGCAAATCCGCATCATTTGGCATGTATTTTTTTATATTTGGATGGGGGAAATCCGTACCCCATAAAATCCTATCTGGGGCTATGGCAACTAAGCCTTGGGCATAGGGGATAGCATCATAAAATGGGGGTTGCAAACCAATTCTTTCGCTTCCTGAAATCTTAACCCACCAATTTGGCTTTTTCATAAATTCACATAAAATTTTATATGCTTTTTGATGAACACCCTCTAGGGTTGGAACCCGCCCCATGTGATCAACGATTATGGGTAGATCAAATTTTGCAAAAAAATCCGAATATTTTATAATATCCTCCGCATTTACATGTATAACTAGATGCCAATCAAGGGGAATTACCCTTTTTATAACATTTTCCATCATGGCTAAATCTGGAGCACCACCTAAATGGGTTACGAAGTTAAACCTCACTCCCTTTACGCCATTGTCATTAAGATACTCAAACTCTTCATCACTAAAAGTATCATTTGCTATACAAACACCCTTATATCTTTTTGGATTTTTTTGTATAGCATCAACCATGGCACGATTGTCAATCCCATGGCAACTAGCTTGCACCAAAACAGCCCTTGAAATGCCAAGCTTGTCATGAACAGACCTTAGATTGGCCTCTGGTGCATCTGGAGGCCAATAGGTAGCCTTATCAGAATAGGGAAAAACATCCCTTGGACCAAAAACATGACAATGGGCATCGCAGGCATTTTTTGGCACCTTAAAATGGGGTGTTTTTGTTTCCTTTATGGGTGGCATACAACTTTTTTTCTCCATCTAAACTCCTTTTATTCTTTTAAAAAGGCTACTCCCTTACTTAGTAGCCTAGCAGTTCTTAATAGTCCTGATTTTTTTATCACTATTTCTCCATTTTCTATTTCACTTGTGAGCTCAACCAAAAATTCACCGCTTGGATGCTGGACTGAAAATTTTGATTTTTCCTCCTTGGCGATACCATTTGTAACACATTCTTTATATAAACATGCACTAGCAACACTAACAGCCCCTAAAACTCCAATAGCAGCGTGGCAATTGTGGGGTATGAAAGTTCTTGTATTTATGGTTCCACTTCCCTTTGGAGGAGATATTATGCTCATTTTTGGTATAACCTTATTGCTAACATCGCCTAATCCCATGAGTTTGCCAGCTTTTAGCCTAATGGATTCTAATTTTTGTCTTAAAATTTCATTGCTTGAGAGTTCATCGCAGATTTCATATCCGCTAATTTGCAAAGATAATGCTGGAATCAAAACCACAGGCATGCCATTATCTATACACGTAAGATTTATTCCATCTATATTATCTATTTTTTTGCCCGTTGGAAAAAGTTTTCCACAAATTGAGCCTTCTATATTCATGTAGTTACAAATAATAGGTGCTGATCTTCCCTCAACCCCATCGATTTTTGCATCGCCTTTGAAAGTTAGTTTTTTATTTGGAGTTTGCAAGATGAGTTCGCAGTAATTGCCGCTATTTAGCATCTTAACCCTAATACTAGTGGTTTTTTCCTCAGCTTCAACCATGCCACTCTCAAGGGCAAAAACTCCAACTCCAGCTAAAATATTCCCACAATTCGGAGATGTATCAACCCTATTTTCGCCCACAACAACCTGTACAAATAAAAAATCCACATGAGCGTTTTCATCTTCTGATTTATTGATAATAGCAACCTTGCTAGTAAGCGGATTTGCCCCACCTAAACCATCGATTTGCCTCTCGTCTCGACCTACAATATCAAGAATAATATTATTTCTTTCTTCTTCATGGGCGGGCAAATCATCTTTTTTAAAATAAATACCCTTAGAGCTTCCTCCTCTAATTTGCATAAAAGGTATTGAATTTTTTTGTGGCGAATTTGACATATTTACCCTTAGTTGTTATTGTTTTCGAACATTTGTACGAAGATGATAACATAAAATATTCTTCTTTGTGCAAAATAAGGAAAAAAAGAGGATAAAAATTTTCACATGTAACAAAATTACACAATTACATATTTTAATAGAATTTTTGATACAATAAACAAAAAAATCAAAAGGATACTTTATGGAGCACAGATATATAGGAAAAACAGGGTTAAGGGTTTCGCCCATTTGCCTAGGAACCATGACCTTTGGAACCATGGCGGACAAAAAAACAAGTTTTGAGATAATGGATAAGGCAAGAGATAAAGGGGTAAACTTCTTTGACACAGCAGAATTATATCCTGTACCTCCAAAGACCGAGTACATGGGAGAAACAGAAAGAATAATCGGCGAATGGATGAGGGATAAGCCTAGGGACTCTTTTATCATTGCCTCAAAAGTTGTAGGCTCGGCCCCTGGGTGGTTTGCGGCTCCAAATAGACACAGATTGGGTGCACTTGATAGATTTCATATCAGATCAGCCCTTGAAAATTCACTAAAAAACCTCAAAACAGATTATATAGACTTATATCAAATCCATTGGCCAGATCCCATAGTGCCCATAGAAGAAACCTTGGAAGTTTTGGATGAACTTATAAGGGAGGGAAAGATACGATATATCGGTGCATCTAATCACAAAGCCTATGAGCTTGCAAAGGCAAACGAATGCTCACGATATAGGGGATACAAAAGATTTGAAAGTATTCAAAATAATTTTTCCTTACTAAATCCCCGCTTTTTTGACGAACTTGACCATCTTTGCAAAAAAGAAGAAATATCCTTACTGCCCTATTCTCCCATAGGCGCTGGGGTTTTGAGTGGCAAATATAACGATGGCATAACAAATGGAAGATTTGCAAAATATATCAACAATGAAAACCCCCGCTCCCGTGCCCAAGCTAGAAAATTTGTAAATGAAAAAACCCTTGCGGCCACCAAGGAATATCTAGCTCTTTGCAAAAAATTTGAAATAAATCCTGTCACCTTTGCTGTAGCATGGAGCAAACAACATGATTTTGTTGCATCTACTATCATAGGAGCTACCATGGCAGAGCAGCTAGATGATTCTTTGGGGGCTATGGATTTGGTACTTAGCAATGAGATACTAGAGGAAGTAAAAAAGATACAAGATAAGATTTTATATCCACTTGGTTGATTTATGATTCCTTTAGTAACAATCTCACTATCCCAACAAGCCTATCCTTATCTTTTGGGTTTGATTGGGCTATGAGTAGGGTTAGGGATGAGAGGGTTTGGGGGGAAATTTTATCTTGAAAGTTGAAACCAAATTTACTCAAAAGCCATATAAATGAAAAGGCACCACTTCTTTTGTTGCCATCATTAAAGGGGTGATTTTTGACGATAAAATACAAAAGGTGGGCAGCCTTTTCTTCCACACTTTCATAGGCGTCTTGACCAAAAACACTCTGGAAAACATTTCCAAAAATTCCCCTTAATGCACCCTTTGTCTTCTCCTGTGCAAAAAGTTCAGTAGCCTCACTCTTG
Organism: Pseudomonadota bacterium; assembly: GCA_002746565.1. Classification (GTDB taxonomy): domain Bacteria; phylum Campylobacterota; class Campylobacteria; order Campylobacterales; family Campylobacteraceae. Next base: position 26,140 of record PDPI01000005.1, read on the forward strand.
CCCATTAACTCTTTTTTGAAAATTTGCAAGTCATTTTCAAGTTCTATGGCTTGAATTTTTATATCCTTTACGTCTCCACTTTTTGGAAATTCATTTTTATCGTAACTATCAAGAGTTATCCAGGTGTGGGCAAAAGTTTGGATGAGGGATAGGATTTCATCACTTTGAATCTTGAAATTTGAAAGGGATTTTAACTCTTCAACGGCTTTTAAAAACTTTTCCTCGTTTTTCAAAAATCTTTTTTTATCTATGCTATAGCCTTGAAGCAAATGCTCTTTTAGTCTTTTGGTTGCCCATATTCTAAATTGGGTTCCCCTTAGGGATTTTACTCTGTAACCAACTGAGATGATTGCATCGAGGTTGTAAAATTCAACTTGATAAGTTTTTCCATCGGTGGCAGTTGTCGCAAAATTTGTGACAACTGAATTTTTGTTCAATTCACCCTCTTTAAAAATATTTCCAATATGCTTACCAATAGTCTTAACATCCCTGTCAAAAAGTAAAGACATTTGTTGTCTATTTAACCAAACACTTTCATTTTCCAGTCTAACACTAAGTTCTAGCTCATTATCTGAATTAAAAACTAAACTATTTGATACTTCCATTTTTATTTATCCTCCAAAACCGCTTCATTTAAAGCAAATTTCAAGGCATCTAGATTTATCCTTGCAACTGAAGAAATGGGCAAAACAAACAGGGGTTCTTTTTTTGACTTTTGCTCTTTAAATTCTTCTTGTTTAAAATAGCATTTTATGTCTTCATGTGAGCCGTATTTTGAGGATGTTGGTTTTAGCTTTAGGGTTTGGAAAAATTCATTTATTTTTTCATCGGCTTCTTTTTTATCGGTCGCATCAAACCTTGTTAGTGCTATGGCAAATTCTCTCCCATTTAGATCGGATGAAAATTTTTCCACTTCTTTTTTTAGGGTTTCATACTGGGTTTGTAAACTTTCATAATGGGCAAGATCTAACATGAAAAGCAAAATTCTCGTTCTTTGGATGTGTTTTAAAAACTTTAATCCCAAGCCCTTGCCCTCACTTGCCCCGCCTATAATTCCAGGAATATCTGCCATTATAAATGAACTATATTCTCCCGCATCCACAAGTCCTAGTTTTGGGGTTAGGGTTGTAAATTCATAATTTGCAATCTCAGGAGTAGCATTTGAAAGGGTACTTATAAGGGTTGATTTGCCAACATTTGGAAAGCCTACAAGTCCAACATCGGCTATGAGTTTAAGCTCTAGCCTTATTTCTTTGCTTTCACCCTCACGTCCTGGTTGGGCGTAAGTTGGGCGTTGATTTGTGGAACTTTTAAAATGAAAATTTCCAAGTCCACCAAGTCCGCCTTGTAAAAATTTCCTCTTATCGCCCTCTTCTACTAGATCTAACAAAATTTCTCCACTTTCGCTATCAACAACTTGAGTACCAGGGGGAACTATTAAGATTAAATCCTCTCCCTTTTTGCCATATTTTTTTCTGCCTTCCCCAGGTTTGCCATTTTTGGCCTTTAGATGTCTTTTTCCTTTGAAGTTTGAAAGAGTATGAGTATTATTATCCACTAAAAAGTAAATATCTCCGCCTCGACCTCCATCTCCGCCGTCAGGGCCTCCCATGATAACATGCTTTTCTCGGCGAAAAGAAACAGCTCCCGCACCACCTTTTCCGCTACTTAAAGTTAAGCTAACATGGTCTACAAACATTGATAATTCCTTAGGGGATTGTACAAAAAAAGAGCTTACGTGCAAAATGCACGTAAGCTAAAAAAATTAAGCAGGATAAACTGAAACTTTGTTTCTTT
>PDPI01000006.1 GCA_002746565.1 Pseudomonadota bacterium
GATGGTGTTTTTTTGGGATGCAACCTAGCTTTTGCCGCTTTAGTTCAAAGCGAGGTTGAAAATATCATAGGAAAAACCGCAAAGGATTTTTTTCCAGAACACATAGCAAATGAAAATGTCATCATCGATAAAAAAGTTTTGAAAGATTTTAAAACCCTAAGCTCGGAGTTTATCTTGCATCCAAATTCAAACCAAATGAAGCATATTTTACTAAATAAAACTGCCTACAAAAACATAGATGGAAGCGTAGGCGGAATAGTTTGTGTTATGGATGACATAACCCAGCTAGTCCAGCAAAAACAATTTCTCATCCAGCAAAACAAACTCGCAGAAATGGGAGACATGATAGCAGCCATAGCCCACCAATGGAACGAACCTTTAGTGGAACTTTCTGCTCAAGTTCAAGACATACAAACTTCTTATTTGCTAGGCGAACTTAAAGATGCCAATGTGCAAGATTTTGTAAATGACTCCATGATACAAATCCAATACATGTCAAAGACCCTAAGCGATTTTAGAAATTTTTTAAAATCCTCAAGGAGGAAAAAACTTTTTTCCATCTCAAAAGCCTTAAATGAAATAAATGAAATCATAGGAAGGCAAGTTTTTTATCTAAATATCATCATGAGTTTTAACTATGAAAACAAAAATGAAGAAATTTTAATATATGGCTACGAGAATGAATTTAAGCAGGTTTTGCTAAATATCATAAACAATGCAAAACATAAATTAAAAGACATGCAAAAAGACGAAAACACGCAAAAATATAAAATAGACATCAATATAAAAAGATGTGATCTACACAATCAGATCGAAATCTGTGATAATGGCAAAAGCATAGATGAAAATATAATCGATGATATTTTTAACCCTTATTTTACCACCAAAAAAAATGGCACAGGGCTTGGACTTTACATGGCAAAAATCATCATAGAAGATAAGATGCAAGGCTCTATAAATGTCAAAAACATGGATGAAAAGGTAATATTTACCATAAAAATACCCCACAAGATAGGAATGATATGAAAATTTTACTCTTAGAGGACAATAAAAAATTAAATGAAACTATCACAAAAAGGCTAAAACTAAAAGGCTACAAGGTTTCTTCCTTTACCGATGGCTTAGAGGCTTTAGAAAACATTGATGAGGGATTTTCATGTTATATTTTAGATATAAATGTGCCAAATATGGACGGAACTAAGATTTTGCAAAGGATTAGAAAGATCTACAAAAATCTCCCAGTTATCATCATAAGCTCAAGCGTGGAGCTTGAAACCATAAAGGATGCTTATAAATTTGGATGCAATGATTTTTTAAAAAAGCCCTTTTTCATAGATGAATTAGAAATAAAAATCGAAAAATTTTGCAAGATAGATGATAATAAAATTTATTTTGATAACAACTCCTTTTTTGACTTTAATTCATCCATTGCTAAGATCCAAAACAAAGAAACCAGACTTACTAGAAAAGAAAAACTGCTCCTAAACATTCTACTAGTAAACAAAAACAAGCTAGTATCCTACTCTACAATCGAAAACTATGTATGGCAAGGCTCTTTTGTGTCCCTAGAATCCATCAGAAGCCTTATTAGAAGACTAAGAAAAATCCTAGAAAAAGACTATATTAAAACCATTGTGGATAATGGTTACATATTTGAAGAAAAATAAAATCCAATATCAAAATATCATATCAATATCATACATTAAAGCTAGAATCTTAGCATGTAAAAATCTTAATTTAGGAGGAAAATATGAGTCTTGGTTTGCAGGCTTTATATGCCGCTTTACCTATATTTTTAGCTGGTATTTTACTTGTTGGGTTTAGAATCTCAGCAAAAAAGGCTATGCCAGTGGTTTACGTTGCAACGGCTGCGGTTGCGTATTTTGTTTGGGAAGTTTCTGCAAATAGAATCCTAGCATCTTCCATACAGGGTATTCTTATTACCATAGCTGTTTTGTGGATTATCTTTGGGGCAATTTTACTGCTAAATACCCTAAAACATTCAGGTGCCATCAAGGTCATTAGAGAGGGATTTAACGATGTTAGTCCAGATAGACGTGTTCAAGTTATCATCATAGCTTGGCTTTTTGGTTCATTTATAGAAGGGGCTTCTGGTTTTGGAACCCCAGCGGCCATAGCTGCACCGCTTTTAGTTGCCATAGGTTTTCCTGCCATGGCTGCTGTTATGTGTGGAATGATGATACAATCAACTCCAGTTTCCTTTGGAGCTGTTGGAACACCTATTTTGATAGGAGTAAATAGCGGACTTGACAAAGCAGGCATCTCCCAAACCCTCGAAGCTGGCGGTTCATCTTGGGATGTTTATTTGCAAGTTATCACTTCAGAAGTTGCCGTAACCCACGCTATTGCTGGAACACTTATACCGCTTTTCATGATAGTCATGCTAACAAGATTTTTTGGTAAAAATAGATCTTGGACAGAGGGATTAAGCATAGCTCCTTTTGCACTTTTTGCAGGTGTTGCTTTTACTATTCCTTATGCCTTAACAGGAATTTTTTTAGGTGCTGAATTTCCATCTATCATCGGTGCTTTAGTTGGACTTCCAATAGTTGTATTTACAGCTAAAAAAGGTTTTTTAATGCCAAAGAAAACTTGGGATTTTGCTCCAAGGGAAGAATGGCCAGTCAATTGGGTTTCTAAACTAGAAATGAATATGGATGCCCTTTCTCCAAAAACTCCCATGTCTTTAACAAAAGCTTGGATTCCTTATGTTTTAGTTGCTATTGTACTTGTTATCACAAGGGTATTTCCTGAGGTTAAGGCTTTGGCTAAAAGCATAGCATTTCCATGGAAAAATATACTTGGTGAGGGCATAGGATATTCCATAGACCCACTCTATTTGCCAGGTGGAATTTTAGTTTTAATCGTTATCTTTACCTACTTCTTCCACAAAATGGATTTCAAAGAAATGAAAGAAGCGGTAAGCGAAAGCTCACAGGTTATGCTAGGTGCTGGATTTGTTTTAGTGTTTACCATTCCTTTGGTTAGAATCCTAATCAACTCAGGTGTAAACACGGCTGATCTTGCTTCCATGCCAGTTGCTCTGGCATCTTTTGTATCGGCGACCGTTGGAGATATTTATCCAATTTTCGCACCGACTATTGGAGCTATTGGAGCATTTATCGCTGGAAGTAACACGGTTTCAAACATGATGTTAGCCCAGTATCAATTTGGCGTAGCCGATGCTCTTGGCATTTCAACTGCTTTTATGGTAGCACTTCAAGCCGTTGGAGCAGCAGCTGGAAACATGATAGCTATCCATAACGTTGTTGCAGCTTCAGCAACGGTTGGCTTACTTGATCAAGAAGGAGACACCCTAAGAAAAACCATCATTCCTACGATTTATTATTGTTTAATAACAGGAATTTTGGGATTGATTGGAATGTACACTTTAGGATTGGCTGATCCTTTGATGAAATAAAACAAAAAAAGAAAAGGATTGATTTCCTTTTCTTTTTTTAACTTTTTATATCTTCTTAGGTAAAAGTTTGAAGTAGCATAAAGTAAAACCTATGGATATTATCAAAAAAAGCAAATTTTATGCTTTTTTATTGTACTATGCAGTAGGGGTGAGAGAAAATTTATATTTAAGGTTTTTATGAAGCCTTAGATATGAAAAACTTTTACAAAGGCTAAGATATGAGTAAAAAAGTTTATTTTTTCGCAACCTGTTTGGGCGGGGCTATATTTACAGATGCATCTATTAGTGCCATTAGGCTTTTGCAACGTGAGGGCGTGGAAGTTATTTTTAAAAAAAAGCAAACCTGTTGTGGGCAACCTAGCTACAATACAGGCTATTTTGAAGAAACAAAAAAGGTTGCCCTTTATAATATGGATTTATTTGAAAAAGATTATCCCATCTTGATACCATCTGGCTCATGTTCTGGGATGATGAAACATGACTATGTGGAGCTTTTTAAGGGAAGTGAACATGAAAAAAGGGCTTTGGCGTTTAGTCAAAGGATATACGAACTTGGAGAATATCTAGATAAGCATCTAAAGGTCAAATACGAAGATAAAGGCGAAAAGATAAAGGTTACTTGGCACAGCAATTGCCATGCCCTAAGGGTTCAAGAGTGCATACAATCTTCCAAAAATCTCATAAAAAGACTTAAAAATGTTGAACTAATCGAGCTAGAACATGAAGAAGAATGTTGCGGTTTTGGAGGAACATTTTCCATCAAAGAAAGCGATATTTCAAACGCTATGGCAAAAAATAAGGTAAAAGATATAGAAAGCCAAAAGGTTGATTATATTATCTCAGGCGATAGTGGCTGCTTGATGAATATAAGTGGCACCATGGAAAAGCAAGGCTCGCCTGTTAAGAGCATACATTTGTACGAATTTTTAGACAAAAGACTACAAGGAGTTAGGCTATGAAACATGAAAAAATAGTACAAGAAAAGTTAAATGACCAACAACTTCGCAAAAATCTATATTCAGCCATGCACACCCTCCAAACCAACCGAAAAAATCTCATCAAAAACAAATATACCGACTGGGAAGGCTTGAGGGAAAAGGGTAAAATAGTCAAAGAAAATGCCCTAAATAACCTAGAAGAAAGACTTTTAGAATTTGAAAAAAACGCCACAAAAAATGGCATGAAAATCCACTGGGCAAGCACCCCCAAAGAAGCAAATGATATCATCTTTAAAATTGCAAAAGATAACAATATAGGCAAGATTTTAAAGGGAAAATCAATGGCAAGTGAAGAAATTCACATGAATGCTTATATGAAAGAAAAGGGGATAGAAGCTGTCGAAACCGATCTAGGAGAGCTGATCATCCAACTCATAGACGAGCCACCAGTCCATATAGTCGTTCCAGCCATCCATAAAAATCGTTACGAGGTTGGAGATATTTTCCACGAAAAACTTGGAGCAAAAAAAGAAAGTGAACCTGAGAGATTAAATGCCATAGCAAGAAACCATCTAAGAGAAGAGTTTAAGATCCTAAAAATGGGACTAAGTGGGGTAAATTTTGCCATCTCAAAAGAAGGAGCTATCTGGCTAATCGAAAACGAAGGAAATGGGCGAATGTGTACCACTTATCCTGATATACATGTGGCAGTTTGTGGCATAGAAAAAGTAGTTGAAAGCTTTGATGATGCGGTTGTGCTAGATACCCTTTTAGTTCCTTCAGCCACAGGTCAAAGCGTTACAAACTACAACAATATCATTTCAAGCCCACGAAAAAAAGGACAAAAAGATGGACCAAGAGAAGTCCATGTCATCTTGCTTGATAACCATAGAAGTCGTATCTTAGCCCATGAAGAATACAACGAAGCCCTGCGCTGCATTAGATGCGGAGCCTGTATGAACTACTGCCCTGTTTATGAAAAAATAGGCGGTCATGCCTATCAAGCTACCTATCCAGGACCCATAGGAGAAGTTATCTCGCCTCAACTTTTTGGCATGGATAAACATGGCGATGTGCTGTCTTTTTGCTCCCTTTGCAACCGCTGTAGCGAGGTTTGCCCTGTAAAAATTCCTTTAGCTGAAATCATCAGAAAACTTAGGCGAGACAAAATGGGAGAGGGAGCAAATCCGCCAGTTGGAACAGAAAAGTTAAAACAAAGCCAACAGGAAAAACAGGTTTTTAAAGCCCTAACTTTCCTACACACAAATGGAAATCTTTACAACCTAGCAGTTAAAACCGGGTCGCTTTTTATGCCTATTTTAAACAAATTTACCCCTCCCGTGGTTAAAAACTGGACAAAACATCGCACTATGCCTCAAATCAAAGGGGATTTCCAAAAGAGAGTAAAAGAGCTTGAAGGAGTTATCTATGAATAGCAAAAATACCATTTTATCAAACATAAAAGAAGCCTTAAAAAATTCTACCTATCAAAAAAAAGAAATTGGTAAAGCGGATGAACATATAAAAAACGAGGGAGATTTGCTTGAAAACTGCATTAAGAACTTAGAAGCAAACAAGACTAAGGTTATCCCATGCAAAGAAGATGAGCTTTTTAGTAAGGCTCAAGAGATTTTAAACTCCCTTGGATCTAAAAAACTTTTAATTTCTTCAGATCTACCCTTTAATGCAAGTAAATTTAAAAATGTGGAGTTTGTAGAGTATGAAAAAAGCGTCAATGAAATGAGCGAGATCTTATTTGACTGCGACACTTCCATCATAAAAGCCAAACTCGCCATCTCAAATCTAGGACTTTTTTGCGTAACATCCGATGAGCAGCCCCGCCTTACATCCTTGCTTCCCCAAAACTGCATTATTTTACTAAAAAAAGAAGATGTAGTTGCATCCATGAATGAAGCTTATGAGCTTTTAGGAAAAGAAAAAACCCCAACAAATATCATCTATATTTCAGGTCCATCACGAACCGCAGACATAGAACTTGTGGTAGTTTTAGGGGTTCATGGACCACAGAAAGTTTATGGATTGATTTATTAAAAAAAGGGTTTACATGAACTCTCATGTAAACCTAAATCTTACTCTTCAGCAGGTATAAAAAGTTGATAATTATCCTCTAGTTTATAATAAAGCTTGTCCATATCGGTGGACATAAGAGTTGAAATTCTACTCTTGATAATCTTTTGATTAAAGGGAACAAATTGGATGAAATCTTTTTTATCCTTTAACTCAAGTAAAGGGTTTTTTTCGTCATTTTCTATGATATTTACCTCTATTTCAAAAAGCTGGGATAAATGCTCAAAGTGATCTACTAGATTTTTACTCTCATCCATATCGGATGGATCAAAATTATATAAATTTATCTTCAAATCAAGCTGAGAACAAACATCGAGTATGACTGAACTTTCCCTTTCAATATCCTCACTATTTGTTGCTAAAATAACTCCTTTTTCAACGGATTTGTAGCCAAAGATACCCACTTTTAAAACAGGTAATTTTTGCTTGTAAAGGATTTCTTTATAGGATTTGAAAAATGACTTATCAGCCAAAATCAAACCTATATCTAATTTATCAATATCATCTTGAAGTATCTTTTTGATATCTATTCTATGGTATTCTATATCTATGATTATATGGGTATTTCTATACTTTTTTATCTTTTCATAGGCTTTTGAATAGGTGGGATTTACCACTCGAACATATAATTTTTGATTATTTAAATTTGAGTGCAAAAGCATGGCATCATTTAGGATAAAATCTATTTGCTTATCACTCATTTTTTGCATATCGATAAGGGTGTAAATATTGCTTCCAAAGGGTTTAGGAAATTGCCCAGATTCTTGTTTTATACTTTTATACACATTTGCTAAAATACTGGGTTTTCCAACCAAAAGTAAGGTATCATTTGGTCGTATCATTAAGGTTGGACGGGAAAGTAAAAGTTTTTTATTGCGATAAAGGGCAACTATTCGCCATTCTTTTTGCTCTATGCTAGCTAGATGCCTATATAGATAAGAACTTCCAGCGGGTACTTGAACCTCCATAACTTCACCCTCGCCTAAGCCAACATTTCTAGCAACCACAGGACGATCAGGTAAAAAATCAGCAAAGCGAGAAACTAAAAGATTTTTTGAAATCAGGGTTGAAAGCTTTGCATCTTTAAAATCTTTTATGCCCCACCTATCTATCAAAGAAATTTCAACATCTTTGTCGATTCTGCGTATATTTTTATATGTATTTATGAGATCATGCCTTTTACTCATCGTTATCATGATCTGATAGAATTTCCCACTATATAAAAGATCTGACAATTTTGAAAAACTAGTGGGATCAAAAAAATGCAAATCATATTTTTTCATTATATCCTTTGGCAAGGTTTTATCCCTATAAGCCAAAATGGTATATAAATTTTCACTACCCTTTAAACTCATAATCTTTTCTAAGAATTGTTTTGCTAAAATACCATCAGCAATAATCAAAATTTTTTTCATACAAACTCCAAATTCAAAAGGCTATTATACCAAAATGAAATTTACTTTACTTAAAACCGACAAATCTGCAAGAAGAGGATGCATACAAACAGCACATTCTACCATACAAACCCCTGTATTTATGCCAGTTGGAACAGCTGGGGCCATCAAAGCACTAGACGCTTATGATATGAGTGAGATTTTACAAGCACAGATAATTTTAGGCAACACTTACCACCTATATCTGCGTCCAAATGATAAAATCATAAAAGATTTAGGCGGACTGCATAATTTCACAGGCTTTAAAAATAGCTTCCTAACCGATAGCGGAGGTTTCCAAGCTTTTAGCCTAAAAGACGCTAAAACCGACGAAGAGGGAGTTAGCTTTAAAAGCCATATTGATGGCTCATCCCATAGATTTACACCAAAAAAAGTTATAGATATACAAAGAAATCTAGGAAGTGATATCATGATGGTCTTAGATGATCTAGTAGCGCTTCCCGCATCTAAAAAAAGGATAGAAACGTCCATAAAACGCACTACCATTTGGGCAAAAGAAGCCTTAAAATATCACAAATCACTACCCGACAACCACCAAAACCTATTTGCCATCATCCAAGGCGGAACCGATCTAAAATATCGAGAAATTTCCACAAATGAGCTAACCTGTAACAATTTCGACGGCTTTGCCATCGGAGGTTTGAGCGTGGGCGAAGAAAATCAGCAAATGTATGATGTGGTAGAATTTACAACACCTCTTATGCCCAATGATAAACCTCGCTATTTAATGGGTGTTGGAACCCCTGAAGACTTGGTTGAAAATGTAGAAAGAGGGGTTGATATGTTTGATTGTGTCATGCCCACAAGAAATGCAAGAAATGGCACACTTTTTACCTCCTTTGGAAAGATTAACATAAAAGTAGCACGTTTTAAGCTCGATACTAAACCTATTGATGAAGAGTGCGAATGCTTTACATGTAAAAATTTCACAAGAGCTTATCTAAATCACCTATTTCGTGCAGGAGAGATAACATATTTTCGCTTGGCTTCTTTACATAATTTGCATTATTATTTGCATTTGATGGAGCAGATGCGAACAGCAATAGAAGAGCAAAGATTTAGCGAGTTTAAGCGTGAATTTTATGCTAAAAGAAATAACCTTGAAGCGTAGCGGTTAAGGTGAACGCAGTGAACAATAACTTTAGTTTAATTAAATTTTTCGAAAATTTATCGCAAAAATGGGCTTTTGCCCATTTTGAGAAATAAAAATGAAACTACCAAAACTTTTCAAAGGTCGCCTGATAAAACGATACAAAAGATTTTTAGCCGACATAGTTTTAGAAAATGGCGAAGAGATAACAGCTCATGTACCAAATAGCGGAGCCATGACATCTTGCATAGAACCAAACTGCATGGTATATGTGAGCTTCCACGATAATCCAAAACGAAAATTAAAATACACCCTTGAACTAACAAATATAGATGGCTCACTCATCTGCACCAATACAAACTATGCCAACAAAATAGGCTTTGAAGCAATCAAACAAGGCAAAATCAAAGAACTTCTAGGCTACAAAAGCATAAAGACCGAACAAAAATATGGGCTTAATTCAAGAATTGATATCCTACTTGAAAACCAAAGCGAAAAATGCTTTATAGAAATAAAAAGCGTTAGCCTAAAAATAGGTGACACCCTAGCCTTCCCCGACGCAGTTACAAGCAGAGGCACAAAACATTTACACGAACTAATCCAAATGAAAAAACAAGGACACAGATGCGTCATGCTCTACATCGCCACAAGAAGCGATAGCGATAAATTTCGCATAGCAAAAGAAATCGATAAAACTTACTTTGAAACATTGAAGTTGGCTATAAGCGAGGGCGTGGAAGTTTTGGTTTATGGGAGTAAAATTAGTACAAAAGAGATAAAGTTAGATAAACAAATTCATTTTTATATGTAAGGCACTGACTAAATAAGGATTTAGTCAGTGCAGAAAACGGATTGCGGAAAACAGAAAACTAGCGGAGTAAGCATTTTTAAAAATGCCTTTTATTTTATATCGTTTCGTCAGCGCCTACTTACAAGCCTTGACAATGATCACGCAAAAGATTGTTTATCAAAGTTTGGTAGGGTATCTTTTTCTCGCTGGCTTCTTTTTTTAGATATAACAAAATATCATCATCCAATCTTAAAGAAGTTGGAATTTTTTTAGGCTTATAAAATCTACCACGAATGGCATTTGAAAAATCATATTCATCCTGCATTATAAAATCATCATACTTGCTTCTATCATTGTTTTTCATAGTTATTCCTTTCGTTTTTCGTTGCTTTTCTAGCACTTATGATTCGTATTATCTCATCGCCCTCTTCAGTAAAAAATAGATTTGCTACAACCAAAAGTTTATATTTTGAAGACAAACCAATATTAATCCATCTCTCTTCAAAATAATTAAATCTTTCATCAAGCTTAGAAAGAGTAAACGGATCATCAAAAACCTCACGAGCTTCCTCAAAACTAACCCCATGTTTTAATTGGTTTTTTATATTTTTTATCTCATCCCACTCGTATTTCATGACTTGTATTTTAGCATATTTGTACATACAATGTCAATCATACAAGCCTATGGCACCGACTAAATAAGATTTAGTCGGTGCAGAAAACAGATAACTAGTAAGGTAAACATTTTTAAAAATGCCCTTTATTTTTATGTTATTTTGTAAGCGCTAAACCTATACATACCAAAAATGATACAATTTTCCATTTTTTGCATGTAAATCTTTTTTGCCCCTAAATCCTCTTTTTTCTAACTCTTTTATCAAAACACTTATAAAAAGCCCATGGGAAATAATCAAAACACTTTTTGTCTCATCAATCTTATCCAAAAATTCTATCGCTCTTTTTGCAGTGTCTTTTCTATTTTCACCCTTTTTTAAGTTCAAAAACCACAATAATCTATCAGTTAAAAGCCAAAAATTCTTTGAAAATTTAAGGTTAGTTTTCATAAAAGCACAAGCCTCAACCTCTTTAAGAAGAGATGTTTTTTCATACTTTAGTTTTAAATATTGTGCGGTTTTTAAAGCTCTTTTTTGCTCGCTTACATAAACCTTATCGGGCTTTGGAATTTCTACGTGTAAACACTCTAACTCCCCATCATCATAGGATTTTTCCCACTCTTCAAATTCACGAGAATTTAACTTTTTACATGTAAAATCTTTAACTTTAAAATGACGAAGAATATAAATATAACGCTTCAAATCAAATCCTAAAATACCATTCATAAAAGAATATTTACTAAGTTTTTTAATCAGCTTATAATCTAGGATAAAATATTTTTTACAAACTCATAACTTGTCATTTTTTCTAGATCTTTACTATAAAAAGTTTTATCATTTGTTATGATGGTATCACATTTTAATTTTTTGGCACAAATATACTGGAAATTATCCTCTAGATCATTATTTTTCATATTTAAGGCTTGTTTTATTTCTTCGTTGGATAAGCTAACTATTTGAAATGTTGAGTTTATGAGAAGTAAAAAATCTCTTATGTCTTTAACTTGCACCTTTGCAACATAATCTATGTTTAATATAGTTATATCTAAAATAACTCCTTTTAAGATGTCTTTTTCGACAGCATTTAATATCAACAAAGCTTCTTGTGAATATTTTCTTTTTAGGATTAGATCTAAAAAAATATTTGTATCTATCAAAACCCTCACTTTACTATAACCTTATACTTTTCATCATCAGTTTGAAAATCATCATCTAAAATGCCCTTATACTGGGAAAAGGAACCAAAATTTAAATCTTGTTTATTTGACAATAGTAATTTTTTGTATTCTGCATAAGGCAACATAACTGCTTTTTTATGGTGAGTTTTTTTATCCACTATCAAAACTGATTTTGTTAAAAGTTTTGTAAAATTACTTTGAGCTTGCGCCACTCCTAGTTCTAGCATTTTTTCTCCTTATATGTATATATAATAACATAAATACATATAATAAAACTTAAACGATTAAACATCCATAAAAATCATTTCAACCTTTCCCCAACACTTCTCTCATGGGCGGTTAAGCCCTCGCAGTTGGCAAGGGTGGCGCATTCTTTTCCTATTTGATTTATGCCATCATCGCTCATGAAGATGATGGAGGATTTTTTCATGAAATGCTCTACGTTTAAAGGGGAGTAAAACCTTGCAGTTCCTCCTGTTGGCAGGGTGTGGTTTGGTCCTGCTATATAATCTCCTATGGGTTCGGGGGTGTTTTTTCCTAAAAAGATTGCACCTGCATTTTTTATCTTAGATAAGTGTTCGAAGGGATTTTTAGTCATAATTTCTAGGTGCTCGGGAGCTAGGGAATTCATGATTTCAAATGCTTCATCGATATTTTTGGCATAAATAATCGCCCCTCTATTTTCTATGGAGATCCTTGCTATTTTTTCTCGATCTAGAGTTGGCAAAATCTTTTCAAGTTCAACCCTTACTTTTTCTCCTAAATTTTTATCGGTACAAACCAAAATGGAGCTTGCCATTTCATCATGTTCGGCTTGTGAGAGTAGATCTAGGGCAAGATATCTAGCATTTGCACTTTCATCGGCTATAATGCCAATCTCGCTAGGTCCTGCTATCATGTCTATATTTACTTCTCCAAAAACCATCTTTTTTGCTGTGGCTACAAAGATGTTTCCTGGTCCTGTTATCACATCAACCTTTGGTATGCTTTTAGTTCCATACGCTAAAGCAGCTATGGCACTTGCACCTCCAACCTTGTAAGCTTTTTTAATCCCACAAATGTGCATGGCAGCTAAAAGTAGGTGGTTGAGTTCATTTTGTGGCGCAGGGGTACAGACTATTATCTCCTCAACTCCCGCAACGATGGCTGGGATGGCATTCATCAAAAGTGAGCTTGGATAGGCGGCTTTTCCACCGGGGATATAAAGTCCAGCCCTTTGCATGGGAGTTACTTTTTGGCCTATCATTGAGCCGTTTTTTTCGTATTTCATCCAAGATTTTGGTAGTTGCATTTTGTGGTATTGGTATATCCTATCGTAAGCTAGATGTAAAGCTTTTTTAAGATCTGCATCTAAAGTCTCGTAAGCTTTTTGCATAAGTAAAGTATCCACATGAAGTGCCTCATCGCAACTTGGTTCCCATCCATCAAACATACCAATATGACGCCTTAGGGCTTTGTTTCCCTCTTGCTTTATTTCTTTTATGATGGATTTTACTTTTTCCCCAACCCCATCCATATCCATGTGTCCACGCTTGAGTAAAATATCCATTTGAGCTTGAAAATCTTTATCTTCGGTTGAAAAAATTTGCATGTGAAAATCCTTATTATTTGGGCAAATTATAGCTTTTTTAGAATTAATAAATAATTATACGTCTGGTAGGCACTGACTAAATAGGAATTTAGTCAGTGCTGAAAACGGATTACGGATTGCTGAAAACAGATAACTAGTAGGGTAAGCATTTCTTCGAAATGCCATTTATTTTTGTGTTATTTGGTTAGTGCCAAATTTGTATTCATATCTTTGCAAAAGGGAAACATTTCCCAAAACTCCGCCTTGGTGGATGTAGAGTAAGGGGTTTTGGAAAGCTTTTATATTTTCGAATATGCTTATCCAACCCGCTGGATCATATAGCAGGTCAAACTCTATATTTGTTTGCTTTTTTAGATCTTGCCACATTTGTAAAAGTTCAATTTTGGGTTTTCCAAAATGGTATTTTTTGGGTGGATTTAAGATGCTTGGATGATGTCGCTCATCGCTAACTAGCTGGAAAAACTGCTTTCTTAGATAAGCTTCATCTCCAACGCAAGGGCAGGTAAAAACTTTTAAATGGGTGTGTTTTTGCAGGAAAACTGCCGTTGTTCCTGTGCCTGAGGGTAGGAAAATATCAAAGATTTTATCCCCTGCCCATTCGTTTAGCTCATGGGCTAATTTTTTGATACCAAACTCGCTAAAATGCTCTGCCCCACCCTCTTTTATGTGCAGACTTTTTTCATCTCCTAAACTACGATAAAAGGATTGGGGATCTTCATTTTCAAAGATTTGCATTCCATTTTCGAGGGCTTTTTGGTAATTTCCTATGGGGTTTTGTTTTAAAAAATTTGGCACATGATGGCAAACATATAAAAAATCCACTTCCAAATATTTTGCTAAAACCGATAGCGAATACATGGCGTTGGATTGGTTCGAGCCATAGGAAATGATGGAGCTTAGATCTAAGGGAGGATTTTTTAGAAAATATAAAAATTTTCTAGCCTTATTGCCCGAAAAATCACGGCTTAGTAAATCATCTCGCTTTATAAAAAAATCCAATCCCCTAAAGGAAGAAGTTTGAATGGGGGAATTTTCTTTAATTATACTTGCCCTTTAGATAGGTATCTATTTCTTTTATGGCTTTTTTGTTGGATATGTTAAACTTGATCTCAATTCGCCTTGACGCCTCCTTGTCTTCTTTGCCGTTTTTTAGGATAACATTGTTGTAGGATTGACCGCTGGCACTTAAATATTTTTTCAAAAGATCCTTATTTATACCCTTTTGAGTGTATAAAAATTCCAAGACAGAAAAGGCGCGTTTTTGGGATAGTTGGAGGTTGTAAAGATAACTTCCTTGGCTATCTGTGTAGCCTTCTATGACTATGCTTTCTATATAATTTCTTATTTGTTCATCTTCTAGGAGGGTGTTGATGTATTTGGTAAGGGTTTTGCGTAAACCTTCTTTTGATTTTTCTTTAACCTTGTAAGAATTCACATCAAAAAGTACAGCAGATGGCAATCTTATGGCACCACTTTTTTCATCCACTGCTATGTCACTTCCTAATTTTTTCTTGAGTATTTTTATGGCTTTTATTCTTATGCCAGTTAGGTTTTGTATCCTTGCTTTTGTGATGTTTAGATCTTCGATTATCCTTTGGTTTTCACTGGCGCTTTCTAGTAGTTTTTGGGTGATTTTTGCTAGTTCATTTTTAGTTAAACCTATCTCGTATCTGCTTTGATTTAAATCTTTTTGGCTTTGGGCTAGTTCATTTTGACTTTTTATAAAATCTTCTCTACTTTGGGCTAATTCTTCACCTTTTTGGATGAGCTGTGCATTTAGATCTTGAGCTAGATTTTTCTGGTTTTTTAGATCCTCATTGGCATTTAAAAGTTGATCTTTAAGAAGGATTAATTCTTCGGTTTTGATTTTTATATCTTGGGCGGCATTAACATTTTTTTCTTGCTCTTGGGCTAGGAGTATCTTGATAACTTTTAGGGCATCTTTGGTGGTTGCTAACTGATTGCTGATCTGACTTACAGCTTTATTTTTTTGTTGAAGTTGCTGTTCTTTGGAGCTTAGACTAGATTGGGTATATACGTATTTTACAACTATGGCTCCGATTAGCAAAATAAAAACAAACAATAACCCAGCCATCAAATCGGCATAGGAAATCCAAAAACTTTGATTGTTATCTTCTTGCGTTTTCATTTTATGTCTTTTAAGCTTTTGATGATATCTTCACTTTCTTTGCTTATCTCTAAGGCTTCATTTTTCAAGCTATCTACGCTAATTTTTCCAAGCCTCTCATAACGCTCTTCAACTGCATTTTGGGTATCTTGTACATATTTGTCAAGACTAGAATCTAGGGTTTTACTAAAATTATCAAGTATCTTTTCTTGGGTTGATTTTAGATCGCTTGAAAATCCCTCATACACAGAAGCTAGCTTGCCAACATTGCCCTCAAGACTAGAGTTTAGGGCTTTAAGGGTAGAATTGAGACTAGTTTGGGATACCATGATGTTGTTATAATTATCAAAAGATTTAACCTCAATTTCTTCTAAAACTTTAGAAAATTTATCGAGGGTTTTTAAAATATCAAAACAAACCTCGCCTATACCGCTTTGTTTTTCTTGGGCCTCTTTTAACTCATTCATACTCTCTTGGGTATGTTTTGATCTTAACATAATGGCATCTTCTTCAAGCTTTAACATTTTATCAAATACTTGAAATTTATTGTCTATGCTAGTGGAGAGTTTATCTAAAAATTTTTCATTGCTTAAAGATGAGACTATGGAGGCTATCTCTTGGAAGTGAGAAATATTTTCCTTTAAAAAGGCTTGCTCTATCTCCTCTTTGGTCCAAAAGAAAACCCTAACATTGCTTTTGATTCGCTTCACATCCTTATCAAAAAAACTAAGACCCAATTTTTCATAAAATATCCACCACAAAGATAGTAAAATACCATAAATAGACACATAAAAAGCAGTTCCAACACCAGAAAGTAAGACTGCGATCTCCCTTTCAAGCTCTCCTGTGGTGGAGCTAGAAAAATTAGGCATGGAAATTGCTATGCTTATAAAGGTTCCCAAAATTCCCATAGTTGGGAAAATGCTAGCAGCAACGGATGAATAGTTGGAATTTCTTATATGTTTAGTTTCTTCTTCCATAAAGATTTCAAAGGAAGAGTTGGATTTTTTGTGTTTCCCTATGACTAGTAGGTTTTTCATGATGTATTCTTTAAGTCTTCCGTTAAGACCTCTCATGTTTAGCTTAAAGATACATCTTGCATAAAAGGCATTGTGCCTTGCAAAGATCAAAGATGTTACAAATATAATTCCCATCAAAATAATACTATGTTTGTGAACTGGCAAGGATGTAAATCCAAAAAAACTCAATACAAAATAACCAAAAACAAGCAGAGGAATTGCGATTAATTGGAGATAAACCAAGATGCAACTACCCTTTGAATCATCACCGATATTATTTAAAATATCCACTCTCTCCCTAGCTGATTCCATACTAAACCTTTAAAATTTTTTTATAAAGCTAATTTCTATTTAAGCAATTTAATTCCTCATAAGCTTTATATAATCTCTCTATCATACTCTCTTCCCCAGCCCTTAACCATTTTCTTGGATCATAATACTTTTTATTTGGCTTATCTTCTCCATCTGGATTTCCTATCTGACCTTGAAGATAAGATCTATTTTTAAGCTCATATTTTCTTACTCCATTCCAAAAAGCCCACTGGGTATCTGTGTCGATATTCATCTTCACAACCCCATAACTAACGGCTTCTTCTATCTCGCTTGGAAGCGAACCTGAGCCTCCATGGAAGACAAAAGAGACTGGCTTTTGATTTTTTAAGGAAAATTTTTCTTTTATAAAATCTTGGGAATTTTTCAAAATCTTAGGAGTTAAGGTAACATTTCCAGGCTTATAAACCCCATGAACATTGCCAAAGGATGCTGCTATGGTAAATTTATCACTAATCTTGCTTAACTCTTCATAGGCGTAAGCTACCTCTTCTGGTTGGGTGTATAAAAGCGCATTATCTACTAAAGTATTATCCACCCCATCTTCTTCGCCGCCCGTTACTCCAAGCTCAATCTCCAAAGTCATACCAATGGCACTCATTCTTTTAAGATATTCTTTGCTTGTGGCTATATTTTGTTCGATTGGCTCTTCGGATAGATCTAACATGTGTGAGCTAAATAAGGGTTTACCATAGCTTTTAAAATGCTTTTCACCCTCATCAAGCAAGGCATCTATCCAAGGAAGAAGTTTGCGTGCAGCGTGATCTGTGTGTAAGATGACTGGAACATTGTAAGACTTAGCCACCAAATGTACATGTAAAGCACCCGAGATAGCACCTAAAATGGCGGCTTTTTCACCGCCAAGCCCTTTTCCGCCATAAAAGGCAGCTCCACCATTTGAAAATTGTATTATAAGGGGAGATTTTACCTTTGAAGCAGATTCTAAAACTGCGTTTATAGAATTTGTCCCAACCACATTCACAGCGGGTATGGCAAACCCATTTTCTTTGGCAATATTAAATAATAATTGCACATCATTTCCACTAACGACACCAGCTTCTATCTTACTTAGGACTTGGCTCATCTTAGCTTCCTTTGTTGAAAATTATTTAATTTCTATTTTTGCTTTCTTACGTAAAGCATCCGCTTGCTTTGAAACCTTTTTTTGAAATTGCTCCATTTTAAGAGCATTTTTAATACTTTCTTTAACCTTTGAAAATTCTACTTTTTTAGATGCCTCTTTTCCTTCGCTTAAAATAACATGGTAACCAAATTTTGTTTTAACGGGTTTTTTTGTAAACTCACCCTTTTTTAGAGCAAAAGCAGCCTTGGAAAAAGGTGGAACCATTTGCTTTTCCCCAAACCAACCTAGCTGTCCGCCACTTTTGGCACTAGGTCCTGTGGATTTTGATTTTGCTAGGGAAGCAAACTTATCTTCAAGCTTCTTTCCGCTCAATCCCCTCAAAGCCTTTATAACCTCTTTGGCGTCTTTTTCTTCTTTTACGATTATATGACGAGCCTTAACTTTAGCTGGCTGAATGAATTTTTTACTATTTTCCCTATAATACTTCTTAGCTTCTCCATCGCTTACTTTTACACTTTCAAACTGCTTTTTCATCCACATATCAAGTGTGAGATTTTTTTTCATCTTGGCTAGAGCTTTTTTGTAATCTGAGCTTTGTTGTATTCCACTTTTTTCTGCCTTAACTAAAAGCAATTTTCTTTCAATCATTTGATTTAAGATCTTATTTTTAGCATCTTGAGGCAGTTGGACATAACTCATTCTTCCACCCATGCTTTGCATTAATTCATTTATATTTGCATCTGTAATCTTTTCCCCATTAACAACAGCTAAAACTCCTGCATTTAAAGTAGCTGCAACTGCTAAACTCAAAGTTCCACACAATAATTTATTCATTATTTTTCCTTAATATTTTGTTAGTTTTTACAAAAAACTTTTGAGATCATATTATGCCATAATCTAATTAATAAAATATTAATGTTATAATACTCCCATGACAAAACAATCACAAAAAAATATAAAAATAATAAAAAAACGCTTCTTGGAAAAATACGAGGGCGCAAAGACAGAGTTGGAATTTTCAAACCTATATGAATTGCTAGTTTGCGTTATGCTTTCAGCCCAATGTACGGATAAGCGAGTAAACATGATAACTCCATCACTTTTTGAAAAATATAAAAGCGTGGAAGATTTATCAAATGCAAGGCTCGAGGATGTGAAAAAACTGATAAATTCTTGCTCTTTTTTCAATAACAAATCCAAAAATCTCATCAAAATGGCACAAAGCGTTATGGAAAATTTCAATGGAAAAATACCACTAAATGAGCAAGATCTAATGAGTCTAGCAGGAGTTGGACAAAAAACTGCCCACGTGGTTTTGATAGAATACTCCGAAGCAAATCTAATGGCGGTCGATACCCATGTTTTTAGGGTTAGCCACCGATTGGGTTTAAGCAAGGCAAAAACCCCAGAAAAAACCGAAGAAGATCTAGTAAAAGCTTTCAAAACCGAACTTCACACCCTCCACCAAGCCCTAGTTCTTTTTGGCAGATATACTTGCACAGCTAGAAATCCAAAATGCCAAAACTGCTTCGTGGAAGAATTTTGCAAAAGCAAAGAGGTTTTTAAGGCTGGACAATATTACATTTAAATCTCATCCAAGTATGGTATCGTGCCATTTTATCGAACATCCTAAAGAGGGATTTTGCTCTTTTGGAGCCTCTTTTTGACTAAAAAGTGCCATTAGGGCCTCTCGCAATTCTTCTTTTTTAACATTTTGGGGATCTTTTTCACTATCATCCATCCTGCCATGGTAAAAAAGTTCATCTTTCTTATCAAACAAAAATATCTCAGGGGTACAAACCGCATCTAGGCTTTTTACTACTATTTGTCTTGCGTCGATTAGATAGGGAAACTTTATATCAAATTCTTCTATCTTATCTCTCATATAGGATGGAGAATCTTCTGGATAATTTGGATGAATATTTGGATTTATCGCCAAAACCCCAACATCTATCTTTTTCGCAAATTCATAAATCTCCACCATCCTCTCCCATAAAATTTGAGTGTAGGGGCAGTGGTTACAAGCGATAAATATCAAAAGCCCATTTTCTCCCTTAATCTCCTTTGAAGTATAAGCCCTATTATCAGGATCTTCAAGGGCAAAATGTTGCAATTTTGTTTTAAGGGGTAAATTTTTAGAATTAATTAGTGCCATTATCTTTCCTTTATATTAAAATCTCATCAACCACATTTACTATCTTTTCTACTGAACTAAGCAAACATTTTTCCCGCTCTGAATGGGGAAATTTGATGGTTGGGCCTATGGAGCAGACGCCTTTTATGTGGGCTTGTTTTTTTATGATAACTCCGCATTCAAGTCCTGCGTGAATGCCGTGGAGTTTTGTTTTGCCTACATGTTTTTCGCTTATATTTTGTACATTTAAGGCAAAATTAGTCTTTATCGGTTGCCAAGATGGGGTTTGATTTTTAAAATCCACCTTAAAGCCGAAACCATCTAGCAAACTCTTGGTTTCGCTTTTGATATTTTCCAACATCCCATCTCTCATGCTTCTTGCAAAAAACTCAAATTCAACTTGTCCGTTTTTCTCCTTGATGGTTGAAAAATTTATACTAACAAGGGGCATTTTAAGCTCTTCATCATAGATTCTCACGCCCTGAGAAAAGGCATTTATAGCATGTAAAATATTTTTAGAATTTTTAAGGCAAATGTCGCTTTTTGCATTTAAATTTTTAATCTCCACATGGGGATTGTTTGAACTTAGAACACCTTTGCTTAAAACCTTTGCATAAGCCTTTTGTGGGATAGAATTATTTCTCTCGCCACCCTTTATATCCACCAAAAAACAATCATTTTCAACTAAAATAGAAGCCAAAACCTTGATAGCATTTGGAACATTTTTGGCTATATCTATGCCAGAATGTCCCCCATCAAGACCACTTACATTTACCTCATAAACATTTAGCTTAGAATCTAGTTTGGTTTTTTCTGTGTCGATGCGCCCAAAGATATCCACCCCACCAGCACAACCGATGATAACCTCGCCCTCTTCTTCGCTATCAAGATTTAGTAAATTTGTGGATTTTATGTTAAGATCAAGATTGTTTGCACCAATAAGCCCAACCTCTTCATTGTTGGTAAAAAGGCATTCTAGATTGTCATGTTTTTCCATCATAGCCATCATGATAGCCATGCCCATTCCATTATCAGCTCCCAAAGAAGAATCCTTTGCCCTAAGCCATCCATCCTCTTTGAAAAGTTCAATCTGAGGGGCCTTTCCCATGCAAACCATATCGTAGTGCGACTGCAAACAAACATTTGGATTTCCCTTTTGACAAAGGATATTTCCAGCCTTATCTTCTTTAACTTCAAAACCCAAATTTTTGGCAAATTCTTTCACATGCAAAGCCATTTTTTCAGTCTCAAAACTGCAATGGGGAATGGAAGCAATTTTTTCAAAATGCTTTATGGTTTTTTCATACATGATCTTCCTTTAGTTATTTTTTACTATCATTATGTTAGTATTTGTTTCATGAAAAGCAAATTAATTTTAAAAAATACTCCTAAAATATGACAGATTTAAACACCATACGAAAACAGAGAGAAAAATGGTTTGAGTGGAAAAATATCAAACCCCTTAGGCAAAAACTGCAAAATCTACCAATCCTAGATGCTAACTTTATATGCGAGGATATCATAGGTTTAAGCGCAAAGATAAGCAAAGAACAAAAGGCTAAGATAAATGATCTCGCACTTAATTTAAAATCTTGGCGAAAGGGTCCCTTTGATCTTTTTGGCACCTTTATAGATAGCGAGTGGCAAAGCTTCATGAAATACAACTTGCTTGAACCTTACTTTGATCTAGAAAACAAGGTTGTTGGGGATATCGGATGCAATAATGGGTATTATCTTTTTAGGATGTTAGATCAAAAACCAAAGGCTCTAGTCGGATTTGATCCTTCACCCATTTTTAAAACTCAATTTGATTTTATAAATTTTTATGGAAAGACTGACATCATTTACGAACTCCTTGGGGTTGAGCATCTGCCCCTTTATGAAAGAAATTTTGATACCCTCTTTTGCCTTGGAGTTTTGTATCATCGCCACAACCCCATAGAAACCCTAAAACACTTGCAAAAAAGCCTCAATCCAAAAGGAGAGCTGATTTTAGATACCTTTTATATTAGCGGGGAAGAAGAGATGGTTTTAAGTCCTAAAAAAACCTATTCTAAAATACCAAATGTTCATTTTATACCCACCATAAAAGCATTAGAAAATTGGATGGAAAAGGCGGGATTTAAGGATTTTGAAGCGCTAGAGACCAAAAAAACCGACACAAACGAACAAAGACAAACCCCTTGGATAAACGCCCAAAGTTTAGTGGATTTTTTAGATCCAAATGATGAAAATCTAACCATAGAAGGCTATGAGGCACCAAAAAGGGTTTATGTCAAAGCTAAAAAAGCTTAGATAAACCTAAGCCAAGTGGGAAGTTTTTTCTGCTCAACTTTCAAACTAGTACTCTCCCCATGACCAGGATATACGCGTAAATCCTTTTGAAAAGCCATGGCTTTTTTGATACTTTTTTTCATATCTTCAGAATTGCTATAAGGAAAATCAAACCTACCAATAGAGCCTTTAAATAAAAAATCCCCACTAAAAAGACAATCCCCAACCTCAATGGCACTGCATCCGGGAGTATGACCAGGAAAATGCCAAAATTTCAGCCCTAAGCCCAAAAGTTCAACTTCCTCATCGGGTTTAACTTGAAATTCTGCACGACTTGGAGGGGTTCCATGTCCAAAAATATCATTCTCAAGCATAAAAACATCATCCCTTGGGCAATATATAGGCACTCCCAAAGTACGACTTAACTCATCATTTGACCACACATGATCAAAATGCCCATGGGTATTTAAGATAGCAACTGGGTTTGATACATTTTTCCTCACCCAACTAGAAGCCCCCATACCTGGGTCGATAATAATATCCCCTTTGGAATTACTTAATATATAACAATTTGTTTGGTACGAACCCATGGCTTGAAATTTTATTTTCATATTTTTTCTCTTTTTAGTTTTTGTGCCATTACGCCAGATTCTATAAACAACATAAAAATAGATGACATTTTGAAAAAATGCCTACTTTACTAGTTGTCTGTTTTCAGTATTCCGCAGTCCGTTTTCGGCACTGACTTTTCATCTAGTCAGTGCCATTATATCAAAATAAATAGTATTTTAAAATTTTTATAGTATAATCTTCCATTTAACAATGAGATGAGAAGCTATGGAAGATTATTCTAAACTTGAAAGATATTTGACAACATTTCTAAAAAATGAAGTGGAAAAAAATAATTTTAAAAATGTAGTTCTAGGACTAAGTGGCGGGCTTGATTCTGCTGTGGTTGCCGTGCTTTTGCAAAAAGTTTTTGGCAAGAATCTAACTGCTATCATGATGCCAAATGCCACTTCAAATCAAGATAGTTTAAACCATGCAAAAAAACTCTGCAAAAAATTTCATATAGATTTTACCATAGAACCGATCGATAAATTAGTAGATGCATATTTTAAAGACAAAAATCCAAACCCACTTCAAATGGGTAATTTTAGTGCAAGAATGAGAATGTCAATTTTGTACGACATCTCTGCGAAGCTAAATGCCCTTGTTATAGGAACTAGCAATAAAAGTGAGCTTTTACTAGGATATGGGACGATTCACGGAGATTTAGCCTGTGCCATCAACCCCATAGGAGATATTTATAAAAGCGATTTATTTGGTTTTGCCTCCCATCTAGGGGTTATAGAAGAGATTATAAACAAAGCTCCATCAGCTGATTTGTGGGAGGGGCAAAGCGATGAAGAAGAATTGGGTTTTAGTTATGAGAAAATAGACGAAGTTTTGAGAGATTTTATAGATCAAAAACTAAGCTATGAGGAATTATTGGAAAAAGGATATGATAAAAATTTAATCAACATGATAACAAAAAGATTTTATCAAAATCAGTTCAAAAGGCAACTCCCCATCATAGCAAAACTAGACAAGGCTAAAATAAAAAGTGCTTAAAAATCGCCTAATACTTTGGGTAGAAAGCTATCTAAATAACCCAAATCTTTTTCAAAAAATTATCAGTTTTTCCCTCTTGCCGATAACTTTTATATATTGGCTTTTCATAAAAGCAAGGCGAATATTCATAAAAGCAAAAAAGTATGATTTACATGTTATAAGTGTTGGAAACCTAAACGTAGGAGGTAGCGGAAAAACCCCATTTATACTATCTTTAGCAAAACATTTTGAAAAACCAGCCATCATTTTACGAGGCTACAAGAGAAAATCAAAGGGCTTACATATAATTAGTCATTTTGGACAAATAAAAACTAATCTAGATGCAAGTGGCGATGAAGCAATGCTTTACGCAAAAAGCTTGAAAAATGCCCTTGTAATTGTTAGTGAAGATAGGGTTAAAGCCATAAAAGAAGCAAAAAAATTAGGCTCAAAAGTGGCATTTTTAGACGATGGATTTAATAAAATAAATATTAAAAAATTTGATATTCTTTTGCGCCCAAACCCTTATCCAAAAAATACATTTTGCCTACCAAGCGGAGGCTTCAGAGAGCCACAAAATCATGAAAAATACGCAGATCTAGTAGTAAATGAGGGAAAAGATTTTAAAAGAAAGATTTGGATTTCAAATAAAAGCGAAAAAATGGTCTTAGTAACAGCCATTGCCAATGCCAAAAGACTAGATAAATACTTACCAAAAGAAGTCATAAAAAAATACATCTTCCCAGACCATCATCCGTTTAACAAAAAAGAGTTGGAAAAAATCCTGTATGAAAACAAGGCAACCTCCATCTTAACCACTAGGAAAGATTGGGTAAAGATGGAAGATTTTAATTTACCCCTATCCTTTTTGGAATTGGAAATTTTATTAGATGCAAAGATAGTTAATGCCACAAAAAATTATATAGATGATCAGTGCTGATCAACTTTCAATAATCCGTAATCCACAATCCGTTTTCAGCATAAATTTGTTTTTTATCATTTTTTTGCTAAAATCTTAACAATTTATACGAGGAAAAAGGGTGCAAAAAAATATACTAAAAGCCAAGATAATCCTAGAAACATTGCCTTATATTCAAAGATTTACCAAAAAAACCATAGTTATAAAATACGGCGGTTCAGCCCAAATAAATCCAGATCTAAAAGAAAAGTTTGCCCAAGATATAGTTCTTTTAAACCTAGTTGGTATCAAAACAGCCATCATTCATGGGGGTGGGAAAAAAATAAATGAGCTACTGAGCAAACTTGAAATCAAAAGTGAATTTCAAGATGGATTAAGGGTTACAAGTGATGAGAGCATGGATGTTGTGGAAATGGTTTTAAGTGGTAATATAAATAAAGAAATCACGTCTTTACTGAACCGCCATGGGGCAAAAGCCATAGGCA
>PDPI01000015.1 GCA_002746565.1 Pseudomonadota bacterium
CCAGGTCTTAAAAAAGCAAGTTGGTAAGGAAAGAAAATGGTAAATGATATAATTTCAGATTCTCTAACTCGTATTAGAAATGCTGCTTTAAGAAAGCAAGAGGTAACAAAGCTTCTTCACGCAAAGGTTGTTGAAGCTGTTTTGAAAATCTTTGAGCAAAAAGGTTACATCGAAAGCTTCAATACAATCGAAGAGGGAAATAAAAAATTTATAAACGTTGTTTTAAAATATGATGATAATGGAAATTCCGTCATTAATGAACTTAAAAGAATGTCAAAGCCTGGACGAAGAGTTTATAAGGGCAAAGACGATATAAAGCGTTTTAAAAATGGTTATGGAACAATAGTTGTAAGTACATCAAAGGGTGTATTGAGCAACGATGAGGCGCATAAGGTTGGCATTGGTGGCGAACTTTTATGCAGTATTTGGTAAAAACTTTAGCTTTTTATGGTATTCGGTATCCATTCTTAGTAAAGTAGACATATCGTAGTCAAATAAAAAGGAAAACTATGTCAAGAATCGGAAAACAACCCGTACTTATCCCAAGCGGTGTTGAAGTAAAACAAGAAGGGGATATTCTTGTCTTTAAAAAGGGCAAGGATGAATTAACATTAGACACTCGTGGTTTTGTTGATGTTAAGATAGAAAAAGCCCAAATTGTATTTTCACCAAAAAGTGAAGATAGAAAAGATAGAGCTTTTTGGGGAACTTATAGATCCCTAGCAAATAATATAATCATAGGTTTAACTGAAGGTTACACTAAAAAATTAGAAATTAATGGAGTTGGTTATAGGGCTGCTGTTAAGGGTAATATTTTAGAATTGCAACTTGGTTTTTCTCACCCAATAAATTATGAATTTCCAAAGAATATAAAGGTATCCGTTGAGAAAAATATCATAACAATTCAAGGGGTAAGCAAGCAAGTTGTTGGCCAGATAGCTGCTGAAGTTAGAGGCTTTAGACCTCCTGAGCCATATAAGGGCAAGGGTGTTAAGTATGTTGATGAACGCATCATACGTAAAGCCGGTAAGACAGCTAAGAAGTAAGGATAGAAAATGAGAGCAAATATACAAAAACGAAAAGTAACACTTCGCATAAAGCGTAAAAAAAGAGTTCGTAGTAAGATTTTTGGCACAAGTTCTATTCCAAGAGCTTCTATCTTTAAATCAAATAGATCCCTTTATGTTCAAGCCATTGATGATGAAAATGCAATTACCCTTGCATCTGCAAATGGAAATAAACTAGGACTAAAGGCAAATAAGCAAGGTGCTAAAGAGTTAGCAAAAGTTTTTGCTAGTAACTTAAAGGCTAAGAAAATCGAAGAGGTAAAATTTGATAGAAATGGCTATCTTTACCATGGCGTTATCGCAGAGTTTGCAAGTGCTTTGCGTGAAAACGGCATCAAATTGTAACTAGGATAAATCAATGGAAAAATATAATAGAGAAGAATTTGAAGAGGTTATCGTAAACATTGGTAGAGTTACGAAAGTTGTTAAAGGCAAAGGAAGTTCCAGATGCCATTAAAAAAGCCGTCGATGATGCCTTTAAAAATATAATTGAAGTTAAGATCAAAGGCTCAACCATAGCCCACGATATAGAGGTAAAATACAATGCAAGTAAAATTTTACTAAAGCCAGCTAGCGAGGGTACTGGTGTTATCGCTGGAGGTTCCATGAGACCAGTTTTAGAACTTGCTGGAATTAAAGATATACTTACTAAGTCCCTTGGTTCAAACAATTCAGCCAATGTGGTTCGTGCAACCATGCAAGCACTTAGTACATTGAAAAGTTAAGGAGAAAAGATGAGTTTACATAATCTAACCCCAGCTCCAAAATCAACTTTTAAGTCAAAAAGAGTAGGTCGTGGTCAAGGAAGTGGCATGGGAAAAACTGCCACAAGAGGAAATAAGGGACAAAAATCCCGAACTGGATATAAGATAAAAAGAGGTTTTGAGGGCGGTCAGCAACCACTTCAAAGAAGACTTCCTAAGGTTGGCTTTTATTCGCGCGTAAGCAAGCCTTATGCTATAAATGTTGAAAAAATAGCAGTGGCAAATCTTGATGAGATCAGTGTTGAGAGCATAAGATCGATCCATAAAATGCCAAAAACCATAACGAGAGTTAAGCTTATCGGAAAAGGTGCAAAAGAGCTTGCGGGCAAAATAAAAGACAAAAATGTAACTTATACTGGAAAATAAAATGAGTAAAGAATTAACCAACAAGATACTAATCACGTTGGCATTTTTATTTGCATACAGGATACTAGCATACGTGCCAGTTCCTGGTGTAAATATTGACGTTATCAAAGAATTTTTTGATACAAATAGCAATAATGCATTTGGCATGATAAATATGTTCAATGGAAAGGCAACCGAGAGATTAAGTGTTATATCTTTAGGTATTATGCCCTACATCACCGCATCTATTATCATGGAACTTCTTGCTGCAACTTTTCCTGGTCTTGGAAAAATGAAAAAAGAACGTGATGGCATGCAAAAATACATGCAAATCATCCGTTATGCAACCATAGTTATAACCCTATTTCAAGCTATTGGAGTTTCCATGGGTCTTCAAAGCATGACAGGACGTACAGGGGAAAGTGCCATCATGATAGATAGTACAACCTTTGTGGCTATTGCTGCGATTTCTATGCTAACAGGAACCATGCTTTTGATGTGGATAGGCGAGCAAATAACCCAAAGGGGAATCGGAAACGGCATAAGTTTGATCATTTTTGCTGGAATCGTCTCCGCAATCCCAAGTGCCATAGGAAATACGGTTACCATGGTAAATACAGGGGAACTTAACTTTTTCATCATCATAGGTTTACTAGCCGTTATACTCATAACCATAGGAGTTATCATCTATGTGGAAATGGGTGAGAGGCGTATTCCTATTTCCTATTCAAGAAAAGTTATGATGCAAAATCAAGATAAGAGAATTATGAATTATGTGCCTGTAAAAGTAAATCTAAGTGGGGTTATTCCTCCCATTTTTGCCAGTGCGATTTTAATGTTCCCAGGAACCTTACTTAGTGCTACAAGCAATAAATATCTACTAATGATAAAAGACTTTTTAGATCCAAGCGGTTATATGTTTAATGTTTTAACTTTTATCTTTGTTGTTTTCTTTTCATATTTTTATGCTTCCATCGTATTTAGTGCTAAAGATATATCGGAAAACCTCAAAAAACAAGGTGGTTTTATACCAGGAGTTAGACCAGGGGCAAGTACGGCTAGTTTCCTAAATGAAGTGGCAAGTCGCTTGACTTTTTCTGGCTCAATCTACCTAGCTCTTATCTCAACCCTTCCATGGGTTTTAGCTAAGGGAATGGGAGTGCCTTTTTATTTTGGTGGAACTGCGGTGCTAATCGTTGTTCAAGTTGCCCTAGATACTATGAGAAAGATAGAAGCCCAAATTTATATGAATAAATACCAAACCCTAAGTGCGGTTGGACTATAATGGCAATATCGCTTAAAAAGCCAGCAGAGATTGAAAAGCTACGCTTTTCTAACTCTCTGGTGGCGAAAACTCTTTCATATCTAAAAGAAAATACAAAGGCTGGAATGACTTTAAATGAAGTCAATAAAATGGGCGAAGATTTTATTTATAGCCACAATGCAAAACCAGCTTTCAAAGGTTTATACGGGTTTCCAGCTGGAGTTTGCACATCCCTAAATGAGGTTATAATCCACGGAGTTCCAGATGATACTATCTTAAAAGAAGGTGATATCCTAGGACTTGATATTGGTGTTGAAAAAGATGGATGGTTTGGGGATTCTGCCATTACCATGGGAATTGGAAAAATAAGCAAGGAAGATCAAAAGATAATTGATTGTTCTAAAGATGCTTTAGAATATGCAGTTAGCATTATAAAAGAGGGCATGAGATTTAAGGAATTGAGTTACGAGATAGAAAAGTTTATTTTATCCCGCGGCTTTGTTCCCCTAAATGGCTTTTGTGGTCATGGTATAGGTAAAAAACCCCACGAAGAGCCAGAAATTCCAAATTATCTTGAAGGACCCAACCCCAAACAAGGCCCAAAGATAAAAAATGGTATGGTTTTTTGTATAGAGCCTATGGTTTGCCAAAAAGATGGGACCCCAGTTATATTAGAGGATAATTGGACCGTTGTTAGTAAAGATGGACTAAGGACTAGTCATTACGAATACTGCATTGCTATGATAAAAGGCAAGGCTGAAATTTTAACAAAAGCATAAAGGAGAAGAGATGGCAAAAGATGATGTTATTGAGATAGATGGAAATGTGATCGAAGCACTTCCCAATGCAACCTTTAAGGTTGAACTAGATAACAAGCATGTGGTTTTATGCCATATAGCAGGAAAGATGAGAATGCATTATATTAAGATCATGCCAGGAGATAGGGTAAAGGTTGAGCTAACCCCTTATAGTTTAGACAAGGGAAGAATCACTTATCGATATAAGTAATTTGCTTTTTAGTCCTTAACGCTATAATCAAATAGGTCTGGATTAAAATAATAGATTAGAAATTAAAGATCTCGCTATATCGATCTTACATACAAGATGCTATACTTTTTAGCCAATGGCAGGTGCATTACTAAAAAAACTACAAATACCAAAAAAGTAACCAAAATGTAATCAAACTCATATACAATTCCTCCATAAATTTTTTTGGAGGAAAAATATGAAAAAAATCTCAGTTTTGCTTTGTGCTTCATTGCTTACAACTTCTGTTTATGCGAGAAATCAAGTTAAAATCGTAGGCTCATCCACGATTTATCCTTTTAGCTCAGCTGTTGCTGAAGAGTTAGGAGCTATTAGCTCTTTTGCTACTCCTGTGGTAGAATCAACAGGCTCAGGCGGAGGCATGAAGCTTTTTTGTGCGGGAAATGGACTAAATACTCCTGATATTACAAACGCTTCAAGACCTATGAAAAAAAGCGAGTTTGAAACTTGTGTAAAAAATGGCGTTGATGACATCACCCAAGCCATAATAGGTTATGATGGCATAGCTTTTGCTCATGAGAGGTCAAATTCTAATTTTAATATTTCTAAAAAAAATCTAGCCCTAGCAGTTGCCAAAGAAGTACCATCAAAAGATGGCAAAAAACTCATACCAAACCCTTATAAAAAATGGTCCGATATAGATAAAAATTTGCCAAATAAGAAAATCAGCATTTATGGTCCGCCAAAATCTTCAGGCACAAGAGATGCCTTTGAAGAGCTTGTTATGCAAAGTGTTTTTAAGAAAATACCACTTTACACAGACCTTTATAAAAAAGATAAGAAAAAATATAAACAATACAAAAAGTATTCCATCATCCGCACAGACGGAGTTTATGTAGAATCTGGAGAAAACGACAATCTAATCGTACAAAAACTTACAAAAGATAAAAATGCTTTTGGAATTTTCGGTTTTTCTTTTCTTGAAGAAAATGACGACATTATAAAAGGTGCAACCATTGATGGCATACAAGCAACGCCTAAAAATATCTCCTCTTCTACCTATCCTATATCTAGGTCTTTGTTTTTTTACATAAAAAATTCACATCGCAACAAGGTCTCAGGGCTAAATGAATATATAAAATTGTTTATGAATGAAAAAATGATAGGCGATGAGGGAATTTTAAGAGATATTGGGCTAATAGCACTGCCAAAATCCAAAAGAGATAAGGTAAGAGAGGCTGTACTTGGAAAAGTAAAGCTTAAAAAAGAAGACTTAAAGTAGGCAAACTTTGAACTTATTTGAAAAGAAATCTTTTAAAAAGCAAGGCTTTGAAAGCATAATTAAACTAATTCTTTTATGCTCAAGTGCCATTTGTATCTTGACAACATTTGGGATTTTGTTTTCCATTTTATTTGAGGCCATTGAGTTTTTTAAAATGAGAAGCTTTTGGTATTTTATCACAGGCACCGAGTGGTCGCCTGGGGTTGAAAATAGCAAATTTGGTGCTTTGCCGATATTTTCTGGAACCTTTATCATCACTTCCATAGCCCTTTTTGTAGCAATTCCTTTGGGGCTTGGAAGTGCGATTTTTACAAGTGAATACGCATCAAAAAATCTAAGAGATTATCTAAAGCCCATTTTAGAAATCCTAGCTGGCATCCCAACCGTTGTTTATGGCTTTTTTGCAGCCATCACAGTGGCTCCTGCTATAGTTAAGATAGCAAACTTTTTTGGGCTTCAAGCTGCTTTTAATTCAGCCCTTGCATGTGGGATTGTCATGGGAGTTATGATAATTCCTATTATATCTTCTTTATGTGATGATATTATCTCATCTATTCCAAAACACCAAAAAAACGCCTCCCTTGCCCTAGGGCTAACCAAGGGTGAGACCATCAAAGACATCATCTTGCCAACTGCTATGCCTGGCATTATTTCCGCTTGTCTTTTGGGGTTTTCAAAGGCTATTGGCGAGACCATGATAGTTGTTATGGCGGCTGGTTTAAGGGCAAATTTATCCTTAAATCCCCTTGAAGATATGAGTACGGTTACGGTTAGTATATTAAATTCTCTAACAGGAGATTTTGAGTTTAATTCTCCTGAAACCCTTAGTGCGTTTGGGCTTGGCTTGATTTTGTTTATCGTAACCTTGGTTTTAAATATGATTTCTCTCAAGATGATTAAAAAATTTAAAGAAAAATACGAGGTAAGCAGTCTATGAAAAATCCATTTTACGACAAAAGTTTGGCAAAACGACACAAAAAATCTAAGATTATAAAATATTTTAGCCTGTTTTCTTTGATATTTTCACTAGGATTTTTAATCTTTTTTTTAACAGATATAATCTCTAAAGGCTTACCTGCTTTTAAAATAGCCTATGTAAAAATTCAAATAAGCTATAATGAAAAATCCATGCAAGACTCACGATTTGCGGTGGAGAAAAAGTATCGAAGGATTATCTCAAGAGCTTATCTTAGGCAAATTCCTAAGCAAATAAAACAAAATCCAAAACTGCTAAATACCCAAAAAACATCATGGGTTTTAGCAAACCACCAAGTAGATCAATATTTAAAAAATCACCGCTACAAATTAAAGCCTAAAGATAAGCAAATCGTTGATGAGTTAAAAAAACAAGGCTTGATAAAGTTTAAGTTTAACAGCATATTTTTTACCCATGGAGATTCTAAAATTCCCGAATACGCAGGTATTTCGTCGGCTATTTTTGGCTCGGTTTTGACGCTTATTGTTACCATGGCATTTGCTTTTCCTTTGGGAGTTATGACGGCGATTTATCTTGAAGAGTTTGCAAAAGAAAACAAGCTCACTTACTTCATAGAGGTAAATCTAAACAACCTAGCCGCCATCCCATCTATGCTTTTTGGACTTTTGGGTTTGTCGGTTTTTATAAACCTTTTCTCCCTTCCTCGCTCTTCGCCACTTGTTGGGGGCTTGACTTTGGCGCTTATGAGTTTGCCTATCATCATAGTTAGCTCACGTGCATCCATAAGAGCCATTCCAAACAGCATTCGCCAAGCCGCTTATGGGTTGGGGCTAACGAAAATCCAAGTGGCAAAAGACCACATTTTGCCCTTAGCTTTTCCAGGCATTTTAACAGGTTCTATCATAGGATTAGCCCAAGCTATGGGCGAGACGGCTCCGCTGATAATCATAGGTATGATAGCCTTTGTACCAAGCTCTCCTACCTCCTTGCTAGATGCAGCAACCATCATGCCCGCTCAAATCTTTACATGGGCAGGAATGCCTGAGGGAATGTATGTAGAAAAAACAGCAGCGGGAATTTTAGTTTTGCTTAGCATTTTGCTTTGCTTAAATTTACTAGCAATTATTTTGCGAAAAAAATTACAGATTAAATGGTAAATCATGACAAAAATACAAACAAAAAATTTAAATCTTTGGTACGGAAACAAACAAGCTTTATTTGATATAAATCTAAATCTCAAAAGCAACAAAATCACTGCCCTAATCGGTGCATCAGGTTGTGGCAAAAGTACATTTTTAAGATGTATAAATCGTATGAATGATTTGATAGATGGCGTAAAAATAGAAGGCTTAGTGGGCATCGATGGAAAAAATATTTACGATAAAGATGTGGATGAAGTAAGTGTTAGGAAAAAAATCGGCATGGTTTTTCAGCAACCAAATCCCTTTGCAAAATCCATATATGAAAATATCGCTTATGCTCCTTTAAAACACGGATTAGTAAAAAAGGGTAAAGATTGCGATGAATTAGTAGAAAACTCTTTGAGAAAATCAGGACTTTGGGACGAGGTAAAAGATAAGCTAAAATCTTCAGGAGCTTCACTTTCAGGCGGACAGCAACAAAGACTTTGCATAGCAAGAACCATAGCCGTTAAGCCTGAAGTTATCTTGATGGATGAGCCAACCTCTGCACTTGACCCAATATCCACCGAAAAGATAGAAGCTTTAATGCTAGAACTTAAAAGAGATTATAGCATAGTAGTTGTTACCCACAACATGCAACAAGCAGCAAGGGTGGCTGATAAGACGGCTTTTTTTCATCTAGGAAAACTCATAGAGTACGATGATACAGAGGTGATTTTTGTAAATCCAAACAATAAAAAGACAGAAGATTATATAACAGGGAGATTTGGCTGATGTTAAAAAATTATGAACAAAATTTATCAAATATCGAGCTTGGCGTTTTAAATTTAGGAAAAAATTGCATTGAAAATTTAGAACTTGCTTTGGATTTTTTGCAAAATAAAGAGATGAAAAATGTTAAACTCTCAAACAAAAAGCTTCATGAGAGAAGCCAAAAAATCGACAAACTCATACTGACAACTTTGGCACTTTTTTCGCCTGAGGCTAAGGATTTGAGGTTGCTAGTTGCGTTTTTAAAATCCACAAACGAGCTTTTAAGGGCAAATCAAAATGCACAAAATTTTATAAAACATTTAAAAAAGATTGAAAATCTTGAGAGAAAAATCCTCCTAGATGATGCTGTGCTACTTTTAAAATCTTCCCAATCTGCCATGGAACTTGCTATGCTCATGATAGAAGAAGAGGAGGCTGAAAAAATAGAGCAAATCCATAAAAAAATCTTGCTTCAAGAAGATGAGAGCGATAATATTTTTTCTAACATGCAAAAGGATATTTTTGAGCAAATATCAAAAGATGCCAAGCTTTCAAAATACTATTTTGACCTTTTAAAAACCCTTAGAAAACTTGAAAAAATATCCGATAGAGCAGCTTCGGTTGCAAATTTGGTGCTACTAGCAAAACTTGGCACAAAAATATGATATAATAAGCTATGGCACAAAAAACGATTTTGATAATAGAAGATGAAAAAGATATACTAGAACTTTTAGAATACACCTTGCAAAAACAAGGCTACAAAACCATAGGATTTTTAAATATTGGCGAACATCTTTTGGATATTTTGGATGAAAAAAATGTAGACCTTATTTTGATGGATAGAAATCTCCCCTCAAGCGATGGGGTAAAGTTTATTAGCAAAATAAAAAAGCTAGGATACCCGCAAGCTGTCATCTACCTAAGTGCGAAAGATAAGGATGAAGATATATTAAAAGGTTTTGAGTGTTATGGGGATGATTATATAACAAAGCCCTTTAAGATACCTGAATTAAATGCAAGGATAAAAGCGGTTTTAAAGCGAAGTTTGGGCGAGTTTGAGGTGCTAAAGGTTAGAGATATTTTGTATGATGGAAAGAAAAAAGTTTTTCGCATAGGCGGCGAAGATTTGCATCTAAGTCATCTTGAGCATGATTTATTGTTAGAATTTATGAAAAATAAAGATAGACTCCTAAGTAGGGAGCATTTGCTTTATAATGTTTGGAAAGATGCTTTTTTGGTGCAGGAAAAAAGTGTCAATGTTGCCATAAAAAGATTAAAACAAAAGATAGACCCGCACAATGAAAAAGGCTACATAAAGGCAATTCGTGGTGAAGGTTATATGTTTTGCTAAAGCTTCATGAGATTTTTTTACGAAATTTTATTTTTATATTTTTAGCCCTTTTAATTTGCATTAGTTTGAGTACATATTTGTTTCTAAAACATATTTATTTGGGCGAAATCGAGAAAAATTTACAGCAAAATATCGCATCTTTTTGTGTGGATTTGAAAAACTTACATGAGATAAAAAACAAAGCCCTTGGATTAAAAAAAGTGCTAAATCTAAGAATTAGTATTATCGATGAAAGCGGAGTTGTGATAGCAGAAAGCGATAAAGATGAGAAACTTTTGGAAAATCATCTGCAAAGATTAGAGATACAAGAAGCTAAAAAAAATGGGTTTGGAAAATCCCTTAGGCACTCAAAAACTCTCAATAAAAAACTTTTATATGTGGCAAAAAAAATCTCTATAAATGGCAAGGTTTATTATGTGAGGATGGCAGATTATGTTAGCAAGATAAGCAAAGATTTTTTACTTCTTTGGGTGCAGATTTTGTTGCTTTTTTGCATTTTTTTAGCCCTAGCTTTTTTCTTTGCTTATAAGTTGAGCATCAAGATTCAAAAGCAGACAAATGATATTTTGGATTTTTTAAGCAAATTATCAAGGGGTAAAAATAAACAAAAAATCCAATCAAATTTCTCTTTGGAATTTTACCAAATCACAAATAAACTCAACAAAGTTGCCGAGCAAAAAGCCCAAACCGATAGGAAAAAAAATAAACAAAGAGCAAAGCTAAAATTAGCAAATAGGCAAAAAGATGCCATCATTTCAGCACTCTCCCATGAGTTTAAAAACCCAATCACCATCATCTTAGGCTACATCCAAACTATTTTAAGCGAAGAGGAGATGCCAAAAGATTTGCGAAATAGTTTTTTGCTAAAAATCCAAAACAGCAGCCAAAAAATGTTTTTTTTGATTGATAGATTAAGATTGGCTGTGAGATTGGAAAATCCTAACCAAAAATTGATACTGGAGCCTTGCTTTTTGCATGAGATAATCGAAGATTTGGTTTTTGAATTAAAACAAAGCTTTAAGGGGCGAAAAATCCTCATAAATGCCCAAAAAATAAACCTAAAAGTGGATAAATATTTATTTTATATAGCCGTGTATAATCTTGTGGAAAATGCCCTAAAGTATTCACAAGATGAGGTTTTAATAAGCTTAGATGAAAACTCTTTAAGCGTCAAAGACAATGGCTTGGGAATGGATGAAAAAGAGATCAAAAAAATCAAAAATAAATTTTACCGAATCGAAGATAATAAATGGAACAACTCCTTAGGTTTAGGGCTTTTTATAGTAAATTCTATCATAAAACTACACGGATTTAGCCTAAAAATAAACTCAAAAAAATCCCACGGATCTGAATTTAGGATAATTTTTTAGCAAAATAAAAGCTTAAATTTGATACAATCCAAACCCTTTTGTTTAGGAAAGGAAAGCTGTGTGAAGAATTATTGATAAAATCACCACTATTTTGTCAATAATTGGTTTAGTTTTACTCGCTAAACCTGCTGCAGTGACGCTACATGAAGGAGTGTCTATGCTTAGAGTGGATTCTTACATGTGTATATTTATGTAAGATCAAAACCTCTCATGACATTAGAAACCCCCTTACATGTAAATTTTAGTGGAAAAATTTTCAGGAGACTAAGATGAAAGTAAGAGCTTCAGTTAAGAAGATGTGTGATAAATGTAAAATCATCAAACGTAAAAGGGTTGTACGCGTTATTTGCGAAAACCCAAAACATAAGCAAAGACAAGGATAATACATGGCACGTATTGCAGGTGTAGATTTACCTAAGAAAAAAAGAGTTGAATACGGATTAACCTATATCTATGGCATAGGTTTACATACTTCAAGAAAAATTCTTGAGGCAACAGGCATTAGTTTTGACAAAAGAGTTCATGAGCTTAGCGAAGATGAAATTGCAGCCATAAGAAACGAAATCCAAGCCAAATTTATGGTTGAGGGTGATTTGAGAAAAAGTGTTGCTATGGACATCAAAGCTTTGATGGACTTAGGAAGTTATAGAGGTTTAAGACATAGACGTGGTCTTCCTGTGCGTGGTCAAAAAACTAAGACAAATGCACGTACTCGCAAGGGTAAGAAGAAAACCGTTGGTGCAAAAGCAAAGTAAGGTAGGAAGAAATGGCAAAAAGAAAAGTAGCACGAAAAAAAGTAGCTAAGAAAAATATAGCTAAAGGTATAGTTTATGTTGCAGCCACATTCAATAACACTGTTATAACCATAACTGATGAGATGGGAAATGTTATTGCATGGAGCAGTGCTGGAAGCCTCGGTTTTAAAGGAAGCAAAAAATCAACTCCTTATGCAGCTCAACAAGCGGTTGAAGATGCTCTAGCAAAGGCAAAAGAGCATGGTTTAAAAGAAGTTGGCATAAAAGTTCAAGGACCAGGAAGCGGAAGAGAAACTGCTGTTAAGAGTGTAGGGGCTTACGAGGGAATCAAAGTAACATCTTTTAAAGATATAACCCCACTTCCTCACAATGGTTGCAGACCACCAAAACGAAGACGTGTATAAAAGGATAAGAAATGGCAAGATATAGAGGACCCGTTGAAAAATTAGAAAGAAGACTTGGTGTTAGTTTAGCATTAAAGGGTGAAAGAAGATTGGCTGGAAAAAGTGCGATAGACAAAAGACCTTACGCACCTGGTCAGCATGGACAAAGAAGAGCGAAGATAAGCGAATACGGCATGCAGCTTCGTGGAAATACAGGTGAAAACTTAGTAAAGATTATCGAGCAACGTCTTGATAATGTTGTTTATAGAATGGGTTTTGCTACAACTAGAAGATTTGCAAGACAGCTAGTAACTCACGGACATGTTTTAGTTGATGGTAAGAAATTAGACATCGCTTCATACAGAGTTAAGCCCGGTCAAAAGATAGAGATAAGAGAAAAATCAAAATCAAATCCACAAATCGTAAGAGCCTTAGATCTAACAGCCCAAACTGGTATAGTTCCATGGGTTGATGTGGAAAAAGATAAATGCTTTGGAATTTTCACAAGATTACCTGAACGTGAAGAGGTTGTCATCCCTGTTGAGGAAAGACTGATAGTAGAGCTTTACTCTAAGTAAGGAGCATAATATGAAAAAGATAAGTACGTCTG
Organism: Pseudomonadota bacterium; assembly: GCA_002746565.1. Lineage (GTDB taxonomy): Bacteria > Campylobacterota > Campylobacteria > Campylobacterales > Campylobacteraceae. The sequence continues at coordinate 13,011 of PDPI01000015.1, forward strand.
CATATATGCCGACCGAAATCGAAGTTCAAAGCGTCGATGATGATACCATAAAAGTTATCGCTTACCCCTTTCAAAGTGGATTTGCTGTAACTCTAGCACACCCATTAAGAAGGCTTCTTTATAGTAGCACCGTAGGTTATGCGCCCATAGCTGTTAAGATAGAAGGAGTTAGTCATGAATTTGATAGTATGCGTGGCATGCTTGAGGATGTGGCACTTTTTATCATAAATCTTAAACATATTAGATTTAAGATCTTAAATGATGTGCAAAGGGTGGAGCTTAATTATGAATTTTCAGGTCCAAAAGAAATAAAGGGTGGAGATCTAATCAATGATGATGTGGAAGTTGTAAATCCAGATGCCTACCTTGCGACCATAAACGAAGATGCAAATCTAAATTTTTCAGTTATCATTGAGCGTGGAATAGGATATGTTCCTAGCGAAGATATAAGGGAAGAATTGGATGATGATTATATAGCCCTAGATGCCTTTTTTACACCTGTTAAGAAAGCAGTTTATGAGATAGAAAATGTACTAGTTGAGGATAATCCTAGTTTTGAAAAGATAGTATTTACCATATCAACAGATGGGCAGATAACTCCCCTAGATGCTTTTAAAAATTCTTTAGAAGCCATGAATGGACAGATGAGTGTATTTAATGGGGTTTTGGATATTGATGTTATTCAAAAAGAAGAAGTTGAAGAAGATAGGGATGAATTTTCAAAGCTATTAACCCTAGTTGATGATCTAAATTTAAGTGCTAGAAGTTTTAATTGTCTAGAAAAAGCTAGTATTAAATTTGCGGCCGAACTTGCACTTATGAGTGAGGCTAAACTTAAAGACATCAAGAACCTGGGTAAAAAATCCTTAGAAGAGATAAAATCTGTAATGGAAGAGTTGGATTTTCCCGTAGGCTATAAATTTGATGATGAATCAATTGTTTACTTGAAAAACAAAATAGAACAACAAAAAATAAAAATACTTGAGGAAAAGAAATGAGACATAAGCATGGATATAAAAAACTTGGACGCACGTCTTCCCACAGGGCGGCTTTGTTTAAAAATATGGCAATAGCCATCATAAAATCCGAAAAGATTGAAACCACATTGCCAAAGGCGAAGGCCCTAAGAGCTTATGTGGAAAAACTAATAACAAAGGCAAAAAAAGGCGATTTTAATGCACATAGAATCGTATTTGCAGCCTTGCAAGATAAAGAGGCTACAAACAAACTTGTAGAAGTTATAGCACCAAAATATCAAGAAAGAAATGGTGGCTACACTCGTATCGTAAAAACTCGCATTAGGCGTGGCGATGCATCTGAGATGGCTTTTTTAGAGTTGGTATAATCTTAGATAAAAACTTTTTTAGGATCTAATTTCAAATTTGCACAAAAACAAAGGCTTTTTGTGCAAATTTGGATGGATCTTCTCTTTTAGCATTTTGGGTATTTCATTTTTAAATTTTTCCTTTCTTAATCTAATTATCACTTTTTTTTGCTACAATTACAAAAAAATAAATAAAGGACTGCCATGTTGCCATTTAGTGATGAAGAGTTAGAGCCTGTTGTTAAACAATGTTTGGAAAAGGTTCGTCCCATGCTTCAAAATGATGGTGGAGATATGAAATTTTTAAAAGTTAAAGATGGGCGTGTTTTTATACAATTTCAAGGTGCTTGTCATGGGTGTGCCGCATCTGGGCAAACCTTAAAATACGGCATTGAAAGACAGCTTAAAATAGACATCCATCCTGATATCGAGGTTATAAATATACCAGAAGGAGAGGAGATTTAAGGCTTTTTATGATTTCTTATAAAAAATATGGTATAAAAAATTTTCTAAAACACAATTTCAAAAATGCAATGATGTATTTTTCTTTAGCCTTGCAAGATAAGCCCGAAGATAAAGAGCTTCATGTTTATTTGTCCCTTGCCAATCTAGCAAAAAGCAAAAAAGAAGATGCCCTTTCATTGTTTGAATTTTATAGGGCAAGTCTGAAAAGTAAAAGCATTAAAAATAGCGAAGATGAGATGGAAAGGATTATAAATTCCCTAGATGCAAATATCAATAGATTAAATTTTTTATTTGACCAACAGGAGTTAGAATCTTTTTTGCTTGAAGAAAATGGAATAACATACGTGGATTTTTTAGATCTACTTGAAAAAAAGGGTAGTTTCAAAAGGGCATTTGAGGATATCATGTTTTCAACCAAGGTTTTGATATCAAAAAAAGAAGATTTTATACATTTTTTAAATCTTTTGGTGGATAATGGTTTTAATCAAATGGCATTAAGCTACCTTGAAAGTGCCGTTGGCCTTTTCCCTGGAGATAGCTCTTTGGAAGAGTTGGCAAATAAATTTGAGGAAACCCATACTTGAGAGTTGATCTAGGAGATCTCATCATTAGCGATGATACAAATGAAATTGATGAAAATACTTATTTTTTAAAAACGTTTCAAAATGAAAAATATTTACCCGATCTAAAAAAATATAAAAAAATCATCTCCCCAAAGGAAGCTTTTGGGCTTTTGGGCATAGATGAAGATATTAAAATCGTTGGCATTACAGGAACAAATGGTAAAACAACCACAGCTGCGGCGATTTATTCTATATTATTAGATTTAGGAAAAAGCGTTGCCATGCAAGGAACTAGGGGTTTTTATATAAATTCCACACTCAAGGAAGAAAAAAGCCTCACTACCCCTCCAATTTTGCAGATTTTGTATCATTTACATCTTGCTACGAAAGAAAAATGCCAATATTTTATCATGGAAGTAAGCTCCCATGCTATTTTTCAAAGGCGAATTGAAGGTTTAAAATTTGCCCTAAAAATTTTTACAAATCTAAGTCAAGATCACTTGGATTTCCATCAAAATATGCAAGAATATGCAAGGGTTAAAAATAGCTTTTTTGAAGATGAGGGTTTAAAACTTATCAATAAAGATGACCCCCATGTAAGATACAATGTAAAGGGTGCTAGAACCTATGGCGTAGAAAACCAAGCAACCTATAAGGTGAGTGCTTATAGTCTAAAAAATGGAATAGATGCAGTGATGTTAAATGGAGATAAGACAATAGAATTTCACAGCCCACTTAGGGGATTTTTCAATCTTTACAATCTCGCCTGTGCCATTTCAGCTGTTCATTTGCTAGAAAATCCCAAAAATTTTGACATGGTAGAAAATTTTGCAGGAGTGAGTGGACGCATGGAAGTTGTCCATGAAAATCCAGCGGTTATAGTTGATTTTGCCCATACCCCAGATGGAATGGAAAAGGTTTTAGATGCCCTAAAAAGCGAAAATCTGGTGGTAGTTTTTGGAGCAGGGGGCGATAGGGATAAAACAAAACGCCCACTAATGGCAAAGGTTGCATGTAGATATGCAAATAAGATCTACATAACCAGCGACAACCCAAGATCTGAAAAACCAGAGAGTATAATAGCCGATATCACAAAAAACCTACAAACCAATAAAAAAGTTTTCATAGAAAAAGACAGAAAAAAAGCTCTTCATTTAGCATTGGAAAATTTACAACCCCATGAAACCTTGATGATCCTTGGCAAGGGAGATGAAACCTATCAAGAGATAAATGGAGTCAAATACCCCTTTGATGATAGGGAAATAGTTAGGACATTTTATAAGATTTAAAATTTTTCCTTAATGATCTTGAGTCTGAATTTGGCACCGACCAAGTTATTTATTTTCTGTAATCCGCTTTCCGTTTTCACCTTATCCATTTTTCTGGTACTGACGTAACATAAAAATAAAAGGCATTTTGCAAAAATGCTTACTCTACTAGTTATCTGTTTTCCGTAGTCCGTAATCCGTTTTCGGCACCGACTAAATCCCTATTTAGTCAGTGCTGTCAAATCGCTTTAAGCTAGTTTTGAGTAAAATGTCGTCTTTAAAAGGAAAAAGATGTATAAAAAAGCTTGGCAAGAGATACTTAAAGCAAAATCCATACTTTTAATTTCCCACATAAGACCAGATGGGGATACTTTAGGGAGTGTTTTGGCTTTATACCTGGTGCTAAGGGATTTGGGAAAGAGGGTTAGCATCTATAATCCTTCGCCTACTATGCCAAGTAGATTTGATTTTTTGCCAAATATTAGGAAGATAAAAAATGAAATTCCTAAAGAAAAAATCGATTTAGCCATTGCTTGTGATTGTGGCTCTTGGGATAGAACGGGGTTTGGGGAAAAAGATTTTACCCTTATAAATTTAGATCATCATTCCAGCAATGATAATTTTGGCGATATAAATATCGTTAAACCAGATATGCCAAGTGCCACCATGGTTGTTTACGATTTATTACGCAAAAATGATATAATCCTATCCAAAGAAGTAGCCCTTTGTTTGTATGTGGGATTTGTGGAAGATACAGGGTTTTTACCTATGGAAACTTAGACGATAAAGCACTTGAAATGATCTTGCATCTAGTAAGATGTGGTGTGGATTTGGAACAAGTTGGTTTAGATCTACGCCAGAGGGTTCCTTTATCCTTGTTTAGGCTTCGCCAACATGTTTATGATAGCTTTTATTTGCTTGAAAATGCGAGTATTGCTGTGGTTGTTATCTCCCAACAGGATTTAAGAAGGGTTGGTTGTGAGATAGATGATACGAAAAATCTCATAAATCTTATAATGGGGTTAGCCACGGCAAAAATGGCTATCATGATAGTTCAAAAAGAATGTGGTAGCTGGAAGGTATCTTTAAGGGGAAAAGCAAATGTGGATGTTAGCAAGATAGCAAAAAGCCTTGGCGGAGGTGGTCATAAAAGGGCTGCGGGTTTTGATATAAAAGAATTTGATAGTGAACAAATAATAGAAAAAATAATAAAAGAATATAGGAAATAAAATGGCAAGAAGAAATGGAAATTTTGGCAAGATAGTTGTATTATTACTACTCATAGGAATTGTTGGTATTTTGGCTTATCTTTATAACTCTACTATGTTTGAGCAAAAAAAGCCCACTTTAAAGGTTGCAGATACCTTGTATTGGAATTTTAAAAATCCCATACCCATAGAAATTTTTGATGAAAGTGGTGTAAAGTTTGCAAGGGTAACCCTTAGCGATGGGGATAGTACCATAGTTTTGGTAAATGAGGTTTTTAAGGATTTGCAAAAAAGGGTTCAAGTCCAAGCAAAATATCCTAGAACTGCCTTTTTCGACAAAAAAGCAAAGCTTACTTTGAGTATAGATGCATCTGATAATAGTATGTGGAATTTTTTTATGGGAAATGAGATCAGGAAAAATATCCCCATAAAGATAGATGTTAAAAAGCCTGGATTAAATATCATAAGCCATTCTTATTCCATAGTAAAGGGTGGAGTTGGAAGTGTTATCTTTGGTGCAGATGATGAAAATTTAGATAAATTATATATCAAAACAAGTTCAAATAATATCTTCAAGCCAACACCATTTTACAAAGATGGTCATTATATATCCTTGGTTGCTTGGGGTCACCATGAGAAAGACTTTACTGCCCACATCATAGCGGTTGATAAGGCGGGAAATGAAACTAGGGATAAGATAAGGTTTTATCTTTTAAATAAGCGATATAAAACTTCAACCATAACCATAAAAGATCAATTCATAAATGGTAAGATAAATGAATTAGCCCAAGAGTACGAACCAAATAATGCCTCAAATATGAACAATTTGGAAAAATTTCGCTTTGTAAATGAAACTTTAAGAAAAGATAATGAGCTAATTATCCACAATAAAAGTAAAAAAGTGCCAAATCTTTTACTAGATAATTTTTATTTAAAGTCTTTTTATCCTTTGAAAAATAGTGCAGCTGTTGCTAGTTTTGGAGATCATAGATATTATAAATATAAGGGTCAAAATGTGAGTGAATCTTTTCATTTGGGATTGGATTTAGCTAGTACAAAACAAGCAGATATAAAATCAAGCAATGACGGGATTGTGGTGTTTGCAAATGAAAATGGAATTTATGGTAAAAATATCATAATCTCCCATGGTTTAGGCATTTATAGTCTATATGGTCATTGTTCAAGTTTTGCAGTAAGTGTGGGTGATGAAGTAAAAAAAGGCGACATCATAGCCAAGAGCGGTTTGACCGGATTAGCCCTAGGAGACCATCTTCATTTTGGTATTTTAGTTCAAGGAATAGAGGTTAGACCAGAGGAATGGATGGATAAGAAATGGTTTTTTAACAATATCACTTCCGTCATAGAAGATGCCAAAAAATTAATAAATCGTAAATAAAGATGCCCTATGTTTAACAAATTTGGCTATAATGCTTACAATTGTCAGAAAAATGCTCAAAAAGAGTCTCAGAGGATATTATAATTGAAGCAAAGAACTATAAAAAAAGTTGTTGAGGGCGTTGGTATAGGTTTGCACAAGGGTGAGCCTATAAAAATCCGACTAGAACCTTTAGGGGGAGATGAGGGCATTGTTTTTTATAGAAGCGATGTTGGCGTTAGTATAAAGGCAAAGCCAGAAAATGTGGTTGATACCAAAATGGCGACCGTTATTGGCAAGGATAAATTTAGTATTTCGACCATAGAGCATTTTTTATCGGCTGTTTATTCTTATGGCATAGATAATCTAAGGGTTGTTTTAGATGGCGCCGAAGTTCCTGTGATGGATGGAAGTGCTAGTGTTTTTTGTATGCTCCTTGATGAAGCTGGCATAGAAGAGATAGAAAAATCAAAACAAGTTATGGTTGTAAAAAAGGTAATAGAAGTTAGGGAGGGGGAAAAATTTGTCCGCATAAGCCCATCTTCAAATCCCACATTTAGATTTGTTGTAAATTTTGACCATGTTGCCATAGGTAGGCAAGAATATAGCTTTCCATTTAGTAAAAAAGGTTTCATAGATGATATCTCAAGGGCGAGAACCTTTGGTTTTTTAAGGGATGTTCAGTATCTAAGAAGCAAGGGTTTGGCCCTTGGAGGCTCACTGGATAATGCTATAGTTTTAGATGAAAAAAAGATATTAAATCCAGAGGGTTTAAGATATGAAGATGAATTTGTAAGGCATAAGATTTTAGATGCACTTGGGGATTTATCTTTGCTTGGAATGCCTGTTGTTGGGGATTATGAATCCTATGCGGGAAGTCACAATCTAAACCATCTCTTAACTAAAGAGATATTAAAATCATCCACAAACTATGAAATAAAACACATAGAATCTGATTATTTGAAATTCTACGAAAAGGCTTTGGCATAAAGAAAAAGGTAGAAATTTTTGTTTTAAGCTCCTTGCCCCCCTTACAAGTTGGGGTTTATGAAAATGGTAGTTTGATTGATCTTAAAACAAGCGAAGATAAAACAAGTGAGGCACTTCCAAAAATAATGGATGAATTGCTTGATGAATTTGATTGTGAGGGTTTGTATTTTGTTAGGGGTCCTGGGAGTTTTATGGCCATAAAGGTTAGTTATATCTTCCTTAAAACCCTTTGCATTGGGCTTGATATACCACTTTTAGCTTGCGATGGATTTGAGGTAAATGTTAATTCACCCATCCCAGCCTTTGGAAAGATGTATTTTGTAAAAAGTAAAGATGGCATTGAAACTATGAAAATCGAAAATGCAAATATATCAAATGCAGTTTTACCGAATAGGCTTGATAGTGTAAATTTTACTAAAGATACAGAACCTTTGTATGTATTGCCAGCGATTTAGGAGAAAGATTGAAGATAAAAGTACCAGCAACTAGTGCGAACCTCTCTGCGGGATTTGATTGTTTAGGATTGGCTATAAAATTATATAATGAAGTTATCGTAAAGCCTAGTTCTTTGCAGATCGTATCCATAAAGGGCGAGGGTGAAGATAGGCCCCACATGAAAAGGAAAAATCCCTTTGTTTCAATATTTCATGAAACTATTTTAGAATTAACTGGAAGAAGTGATAACTATAGATTTGAATTTATCAACAAAATACCATTTTCCAGAGGCTTAGGAAGTTCATCTGCTGTTATAGTAGGTGCTATTGCTAGTGCATATAAAATGGCTGGATTAAAGGTTGATAAGCAAGCGGTGTTAAATAGAGCCTTACTATACGAAAATCATCCAGACAATATAGCCCCAGCTGTTTATGGGGGATTTACCGCATCTATAGTCCATGGCAAAAGGGTTGTAGTACAAAAAAAAGCTTTGCCAGAGGATTTGTGCAGTGTGGTTGTGATCCCAAATGAGCCCATGTCAACGGCAAAGTCCCGAACCCTTTTACCAAAGCAGTATAAGATGTGCGATATTGTATGGAATATATCCCACAGCTCATTTTTAAGTGCTGCTTTTATGAGAGAGGATTGGGATTTGTTAAAATTAGCAGCCCAAGATGCCTTGCATGAGGAAAAAAGGATGGGACAAATGCCCATTTTATTTGATGTTAGGCGAGTTTCTTATGAAAATGGTTCTTTGATGAGCACTTTATCGGGAAGCGGTTCAACTTTTTTTAATCTTTCCTATAAAAAGGATGCTAAAAGGCTAGAAAATGCCTTAAAAGAGAGCTTTAAAGATTTTAGAGTTGAGGTTTTTGATGTGGATAATGATGGTTTTTTAATCCAAGACATTTAAAAAAAAGTGAAAATCTGATATAATGGCGAAAGAATTTGATTATCCTATAAGGATGTGTATAATCTGCAAGATTCGTTTTAAGCAATCTAATCTTTTTAGATACCAACTGCAAGGAAGAGAGATCACTTCTTATGGGGGTATTGGGAGAAGTTTTTATATCTGCGAAAAGTGTTTAGATGCGGATGGAAAAAAATTGCAAAATGTGTTGTGCGGTAAATACAAGATCGATGCAAGCTTAAATGTTTGCGGTAAAAAACTAAAGGAGATAGCTACTGATGGTAGATAAGGTTAGGGTTAGTGATATTGCCAAGGAACTTGGTATAAAATCAAAAGAAGTGGTAGAAAAAGCAAATGAAATAGGCATAAGCGTAAAGGCAGCAAATAGTTCGGTTTCCCAAGAAGATGCCGAGGGGTTGATCAATTTTGTTTTAACAGGTGTAGCTCCGGTGAAAAAACAAGAACCCAAAAAAGTTCAGCCAAAGGTTGAGAAAAAAGCTAAAACCACTTCTAAAACAAAAAAAGTTGAGAAAAAAGCACCAAAACAAGAACCCAAAAAAGCAAGTAAAGAAGAAAAAAAGCCAGCTGAAAAAAAAGTTGCAAAAGAAACAAAAGCTACTCCCAAAGTAAAAGAAGCCTCTCTAGCACAAGAAAAGAAAGTTTCCAAAAAACAAGAGGATATTGAGGTAGAAAAAGCACCAAAACAAGAACCAAAACAAGAGCCAAAAAAAGAAGTAAAGAAAGAGGGCGCTTTTAGAGGATTGAGAACCCCTGGAAAAGAAACTCTAGCCCAAGCTAGCGTAAAAAATCGCAGAGGCTTAGTTATAGTTAAAAAAAGAAAGCCAGTAGTTTCAAAAACCAGTAGTAATTTTGATAGCACAGATGCAAAACTTAGTGCTAAGACCATAAAAAAAGCTATTCCTTCTTCCCTTGAAGCGATGTTTTCGGGTGGAGATACAGAGGTAAAGAAAAAGAAAAAGGCAAAAAAAGCTGCATCTGGAAAGAAGATGGTAGCCCAAAGACTAGATCTAATGGGTGGAAATTTTAGCGATGATATTTATGATGGGGAAGATGATATGGTTGTATTGCCTGATCTTACCCTAAAGCCAGAAGCACAAGCTCCAAAACCTGCCCTAAAGAAAAAACAAAATAATCAACCCCAATATAGACATACAAACAAAGGAAATATGTTTCAAAATCAAGGCGGAATTGGAAGAAGAAGTAGAAAAAGACGCAGAAAAACCATCGATAAAGATAGCTTGGAAGTTGTAAAATCTATCCAAATACCTGAAGAAATAAGGGTTTATGAATTTGCTGAAAAACTTGGTCGTCAATCAAGTGAGGTTATCTCAAAACTTTTTATGTTAGGAGTTATGACAACCAAAAATGACTTTTTAGATAAGGATTCCATTGAGATTTTGGCTGAAGAGTTTGATGTTGAAGTAACAACTATCAATGTTCAAGAAGAATTTGACTATGTAAAAGCCTACGAAGATGAGGTGGAAGATAGTTCAAAACTAAAAACCAGAGCTCCTGTGGTAACCATCATGGGACACGTTGATCATGGTAAAACTTCACTTTTGGATTACATAAGAAGTTCCCGGGTTGCAGATGGGGAATCTGGTGGCATTACCCAGCATGTGGGCGCTTATATGGTTGAAAAAAATGATAGACATATAACTTTTATTGACACCCCAGGTCACGAAGCATTTACACAAATGAGGGCTAGAGGTGCTGAAGTTACGGATATAGTTATAGTTGTTGTGGCTGCAGATGATGGGGTTAAGCCCCAAACTAGAGAGGCTATTGACCATGCAAAGGCTGCTGGTGTTCCTATGATAATAGCTGTAAACAAAATAGACAAACCTGCTGCAAATCCAGATATGGTTAAAACCCAACTTTCAGAAATTGAAATCTTACCAACCGATTGGGGCGGAGAGCATGAATTTGTTCATGTGAGTGCAAAAAGTGGCGAAGGCATTGAGGATTTGCTTGAGATTATTTTACTTCAAGCCGATGTTTTGGAACTTCAAGCCGATCCAAGTAGAGACGCAAAAGCAACCATCATAGAAAGCTCCCTTGAAAAAGGAAGAGGTTCAGTGGCAACTGTGGTTGTGGAAAATGGAACCTTGAGGGTTGGAGATACCATCGTTGCTGGTGTGGCTTATGGAAAGGTTAGAGCCTTGCTTGATGATAAGGGAAATAACTTAAAATCCATAAAACCAGGCGAGCCTGGAGTTATAGTAGGACTTAGCGAGGTTCCAGATGCTGGTGAAACCGTGGTAAAGGTTGGGAGCGATAAGGAAGCTAAAGAATATGCTAAAAAAAGATACGAATACAACCGCCAAAAAGAACTTTCCCGCTCAACAAAGGTAACTTTGGATGAACTTAGCGAAAGGATAGCCGAGGGCGAGATAAAATCCTTGCCTGTTATCATAAAAGCCGATGTGGGTGGAAGTTTAGAAGCCATTAAGGCTAGTTTAGAAAAACTTAAAAATGAAGAAACAAAGGTAAATGTGATTAGCTCAGGGGTTGGGGGCATTAGTGAGAGTGATATTACGCTAGCGAGTGCTAGTGAAAATTGCGTGATACTTGGTTTTCACGTAAGACCAACAGGAAGCGTGAAAGAAAAGGCAAAAAGCCTTGGTATAGAGATAAAAACTTACAATATCATTTATGATCTAATTGATGATGTTAAAGGATTGTTAAGTGGCATGATGAGCCCTATTATAAGAGAAGAGAGTATAGGGCAAGCCGAAGTTAGGGAAGTTTTTGTGGTTCCAAAGATAGGAGCAATTGCAGGATGTATGGTAAGTGATGGAAGTATAAATAGGGGTGCTAAAGTTAGACTTATCCGCGATGGAGTTATCGTTTATGAAAGCTCGATCTCATCTTTGAAAAGATTTAAAGATGACGTGAAAGAGGTGGCTAAGGGTTATGAATGTGGTATTGGCATTGAAAATTTTGATGATATAAAGGTTGGAGATTATATAGAAAGCTACAAAGAAGTTGAGGAACAAGTTAGCTTATGAATGACGCACAAATAAAACGCCAAAGGACAGCTAGCATCTTAAAAGAATTGATTCCCGAGATACTCTCAAATTTAAATGATGATGAATTAGCCGGGCTTTGCGTAACCGATGTGGTTTGCTCACGTGGCAGATATGATGCTGATGTCTATCTTGATAAGATGATTTTTGATGAGGATGAGCAAAGGCAGATTTTGCAAAAATTAAAAAAAGTTTCTTCTTTTTTGCAAAATCAATGCGCATCTAGCGAGGGTTGGTATAGGTCGCCTAAATTTCATTTTAAATTTGACGAGCAACTAGAAAAGCAAAACCGCATTGAGGATTTGTTTAGGCGGGTTGAGAGTGAACTAAAAAAGGCATAACATGGATGAAAATACCCTAAAAGAGCTCATAAAAAACGAGGGGGCAAATTTTTACGATACTGAGCTTGTAAAAGAAAATGACCATCAAATTTATAGGATTTTTATAACCAGTAAGGATGGCGTAAGTCTAGATCTATGCGCTAAAATTTCAAATATCATCTCTCCCTTACTTGATCTAAATCCTCCAACAAAGGGTCAGTATTTTTTGGAAGTTAGTTCACCTGGGCTTGAAAGAAAGCTTAAAAAACCAAATCATTTTATAAATTCCCTTGGCGAGTTAGCGAGGATAGATTTAGTAAGTACAGAAAAAATTGAAGGTAAGATAATAAGTGCCGATGAAAATCAAGTGAGTATTCAAGAGGATGATGAGATTTTAAGTATAAATTACGATGATATTCATAGGGCAAAAACCTTTGTTAAATGGTAATAAATGACGATTTTTATCTAAATCTAGCCATAGATGAAGCTTGGAAGTATCAAGGATTAACTTATCCAAACCCCGCTGTTGGTTGTGCTATCGTTGATAAAAATGGACAACTCTTAGCACTTAAAGCCCACAAAAAAGCAGGTTGCTATCATGCTGAACTTGGTGCTGTAAAAAAGGCCCTTGAGAGATTAGATCCAAAGCTTGCATTTCCACAAAATCCAAAAGATTTGCATGAGTTTATTTTGCGCCATCATGGCAATTTGCTAAAAGATTCCACCATTTATGTAACTTTGGAGCCTTGTGCTCACGAGGGGAAAACACCATCATGTGCGATTTTATTAAAGCATCTAAATATAAAAAAAGTTGTTATTGGGTGTGAGGATAAAAATAAAATAGCAAGTGGCGGGGCGGAGATTTTAAAAAATGCAAATATAGAAGTTAGTTGGAGTGGTTTAAAAAAAGAATGCAAAGAATTGCTTGAACCTTTTTGGGCTTGGCAAAGGGGAAATTTTAGTTTTTTTAAACTTGCCATGAGCTCAAATGGAGTGATTAAGGGTGGGATCATCACTTGTAAAAGTTCACGCCTTTTGGCCCATAAGCTAAGAGATAAATGCGATAGCTTGGTAATAGGGGGCAATACCATTAGAATCGATAAACCAACTTTGGATGCGAGATTTTGCGATGGTAGGGCACCTGATATTTTGATTTATTCGCGAAAAAAGGATTTTGATAAAAATATTCCATTATTTGATGTTTTAGATCGCAAAGTTTTCATAGAAGACAATTTTGATAGGCTAAAAAATTATAAATTTACCATGTTTGAAGGAGGCGAGGGAATGATAAATGCCCTCCCAAAAGAGGTAAAATGGTTTTTGATTTTCCATGCGCCTTATTTTAAAAATAGCGAAAATATAAGGGCAAATCTACCTTTAAAACTTCTTTGGCAAGGAAAAGTGGGGAAGGATACTTATGGATGGTATAAAAGAGCGTAGAATAAATAAAAGTATTTTGGTGGCAATTTATATATTTTGCGCAACTCAAGTTTTAGTGCTAGTGCAAAAGTTAATGCAGTACAATAGTGAGGAATTTAAGCCTTATTTGCTCAACACCATCCCAAAAGAAACCCTAAAACTTTTTTCGCAGGAGCAGATAAATCAAAGCATTAATGATGTTTTTATTCTTTTTAATGTGATTGTATTTGGAATGTTTTTTACAATGGCATATATCATTTTTGAGATTTATAGGGGAAAAAATTGGGCTAGAATTATGATGGCAATTTCTGTGGTTTTGAGCAGTTTGTATTTTGTGATATTTTTTGCTACCCATCCGTTTATATTTCCTATTCATCTTTTATCTTTGGGTGTAGTGGTTGGAGAAATTGCTGGTGTAATTTTATTATACAAAAAAGAAAATAGTTGCCATTTTAAGCCAAAGAAATAGTCTTTTAAGTGCAAATATTATATACTTAACCCAAAGAAATTCAAGGTAAATTATGGCATTAGAAATTGAGAGGAAATATCTTTTAAAATCCGCAAAACTCATAGACTTACTAAAATCTGAAGGTTTAGATCTAACTAAAGATGAGATAAGCCAGTTCTACACTCGCGTCAATAAAAAAGGCGAATTAAGATTTAGAAAACAAGGCAATAAATTTACTATGACCACCAAGCTTGGAGAGGGTTTAAGTAGGGACGAAAAAGAAGAAAATATCAGTAAAAAACTCTTTGAATTATCTAAAAAAACAGCCCTAGGAAATATCATCAAAAAAACCCGTTATTATTTTAAATTTGAAACTCTTCTCGTTTTTATCGATATTTATAAGGGAAAATTAAAAGGTTCAGCTATCCTTGAGATTGAATTTCCCGATGAAGATACTGCAAATTCTTACACGCTTTTGGAACTTTTCAAGCAAGAAATTATCAAAGATGTAACCCATGATAAAAGATATAAAAATAAGTATTTAGCCCTTTATGGAAAGGTTGATTTTGAAGATGATTGGGATGTGAAAAAGATTCAAAAATCCATAAAATCATCCCCTTTTGGGTTTGATTTTTTGCCCCTTTTGCCCCCTTGCATTAGATCTTATGAGGGTTTGAGTTTGATTTTTTACTCTATGCTTGAAAAAATATCCTTCTACAAAGAAGCTTATCTAAAATCGCAAAATAGCGAAGATTTGCATCAATTTAGGGTAAATATACGAAAAACTAGGTCTTTTTTGCAAAGCTTAGATGGGGTTTTTGATGAGGGTATAAGGCTTAGATTTATCGCAGATTTCAAGCTTATTGCAAATGCCACAAACACCAAGCGAGATTTGGATGTTTTTATGGAATATCTTGATAATTTAGATGATATAGAAGCTGAAGATATCTTAAACGTCTTAGATAAAAAAAATTCCATCACAAATAATTCTTTAGAAATCATAAAGGGTGATTTTTATAAAAAAACCATGGATGAATGGGCTTTGGTTTTAGAAGATGAGCATGGATTTTTTAAGGGTGATTTTGGGGATTTGCCCTATAAACAAGTGGGCGCTAGGGGTATCTATAGACGCTTAAAAAAGATGAAAAAAAAGTTAAGTTTACTTGATGAGAGTGTGGAGTTGGAGAAATTTCACGATGTCAGGATAGAATTTAAAAGGCTTAGATATTTGAGTGAATTTTTTAGCTTTTGTTTTGATGAATTTAGCCTAAAAAAGCTCATGAGAGTTTCTAAAAAAATGCAAAATCTTTTCGGCTTGCTTCAAGATAGGGATACGGGGGTGAGGATCTTAAAATCCTTAGAAGAGGATGAAAGGTTGGCCGGAGATGTTAATATTATGCGCTCATCCGAGATAGTTGAAGAGATTTTAATAGATGAGATTTACCATCTTAGAACAAATATCCTCTTTGGGAAAAGGGCTTTGTTTAAGATTTTAAATAGATGCATGAGAGATCTAAAGATTTATATTTAGGAGAAAAATTGAAAGAAAATTCCCAAGAAAAAATAGTAAATATGTTCGATAGCATTGCCCCAACTTATGATAGGGCAAATAGGGTTTTAAGTCTTGGAATCGATATAAAATGGCGAAAAAAAGCTTGCCAGCTTACCTTTGATTATGCTAATAAAAAAGAAATTTCCCAGATCGTCGATGTGGCTTGTGGAACTGGAGATATGATGGGGCACTGGGATAAAATAGCCAAAGAAAATCATATACATGTAAAAAAAATTATAGGCGCTGATCCATCTATCCAAATGATGGAAGTTGGACGAAAAAAGTTTCCCGATTTTGAATTTGTCAAAGCAAAGGCGGATGAGCTTCCCTTTGAGAGTGAAAGTACAGACATTATAAGTATAAGTTATGGTATCAGAAATGTTGTCCAAAGACAAGATGCCCTAGATGAGTTTCATCGCATCTTAAAACCAAAGGGATATGTGCTTATCTTAGAATTTACAAAAAGCCAGAAAAAAGGTTTTCTTTACACTCTTAGGGATTTTTATCTTAAAAATATCTTGCCAATCATTGGTGGGATAATTTCTAAAAATAAAGAAGCCTATGATTATCTCCCAAATTCCATAGATGGTTTTTTGAGTACAAAAAAAATGCAAGAAGAGTTAGAAGAAGCGGGATTTAAAATGCTTTATGTGCAAGACTTTTCCATGGATATCTCAACCCTTTTCATAGCCCAGAAGATCTAAAATTGCAAAGTGTTAGCGAATTAACCCAACAAATAAAAAGTTTGCTTGAAAGCACCTTTTTGCATGTGAGAGTAAAGGGCGAGGTTTCACGCCCAACTTACCATAGTTCTGGGCATCTATATTTTACCCTAAAAGACGACAAATCATCCATAAGTTGCGTTATGTTTAGGGGAAATAACCAAAAGTTAAAATTTTGCATAGAAGATGGCATGGAAGTTGATGTGAGTGCAAGCATTAGCGTTTATCCGCCAAGGGGTTCGTATCAGTTAAATTGCGTTAGCTTAGAGCCAAGTGGAAGCGGGGCTTTGGCATTAGCTTATAAGCAGCTAAAGGAAGAATTATACAAAAAAGGGTATTTTGAACAAAAGCGCCCTTTGCCCAGCATCCCCAAACACATAGCCCTAGTAACTTCAAAAACAGGCGCAGCCTTGCAAGATATGCTAAATGTTGCAAATGCCCGTTTTCCCCTAGTTAAAATAAGTCTTTTCAACACTTTAGTCCAAGGCGATGAAGCCAAATACCACATCGCAAAAGCCATAGAACAAGCCCAAAAAATAGCTCCAGATCTCATAGTTATAAGTAGAGGAGGCGGAAGTGTGGAAGACCTTTGGGCTTTTAACGAACGAGAAGTTGCCGAGGCTATATTTGCTTCAAACATCCCAACCATCTCAGCCGTAGGACACGCCATAGATACTCCCATAAGTGACTTTGTAGCAGATGCCTCAGCTCCAACCCCAAGCGCTGCTATGGAAATGATACTCCCAGATATAAATGAACTTAGGCAAAGCATAGACAATACGAAAGATTTGTATGATAACCTAATACTCAATCGATTTGCAAATTATGAGCAAGAGTTAAACCATCTAAAAAACCAATTTTCATTCCTATCCCCCAAAACCAAGATAGGACTAGTCCAAGAGGAGGTAAAAAATCTCAAAAGTCTATACATCCTTGCCCTAAAACAAAAGCTCAATTTTTTCTCTTCAAGTATAAACGCCCTAGATCTAGCCTTTAAAAATAAAAATCCAGAAAATATTTTAAAAAATGGTTATGCCCAAATTACAAAAAATGGCAAAATTGTAAATCTGCAAAATCTTAAAAAAAATGATGAATTTATGCTTCACGACAATAAAAGAAGTATAAAAGCAAAAACAATGTAGCAAAATATTATGTTTTTTATAGCTATCAGTACAAAATAGGGTTTCAAGTACTTTTTTAAAATCTAATTGTCAGAAGTCATACTAAAATTCTTTTACAATAAAGGCAATTATTTGGGTGGTTTTTAGTAGTACAAGACCGACTTTAAGTTTAAGCCGGTCTACGTGATAAATAATGACTTTTATTTAATCTTTTTTATCTTTGATTTTTCCTCTTGGGTTAAATCACTTAGAAGTCTTATAGAAATAATCTGCTTATCGGTATGTACATTTTTGTTTTTCTCCGGTATTAAATTCCACATTCCGCCTGTCAAAGGGTCAACTATTAATATTCCAATTAATCCACCGAACAATATGTTCCCTATATACCATCCACTCAAGGTAGGTTTAATTTGAAACTCCATGTCTTTATAGCCTTGTTTGTTAACTTTAACCAAATACTCTTTCCCTTGAAAATATCCAGCTTTTTTCTCAAGATTTATGTCAAATGGAGTATTGTTTTTAAGTACAATCTTATCCATTTTTATGTCTCTAACAATAACTTGAGCCGAACTAGGCTTACTTGTAATACTAAAATGTTCAGGCTTATTATTCATTATGGTTGCACAACCACTCAAAAATAATACGCTTATTGCAACTAAAACATTTTTCACTTTGTCTCCTTCATATAAACACCTTATAGGGTGTTGTTTTTGAGATTTTAGCATTATATAATTTAAAAAAGCCTTATAGGGTGGTGAAATATTGCTAAAAGATATGTATTTTGATGATGAAGATTTACAAGAATTTTATAAGCTTGTTAGTGGAAATGTTATAAGAATACGTAAATCCAAAAAAATATCTCAATTAAAATTAGCAAACGCCATAGGTCATCAAAGTCCTACTTTTGTTGGAAAAGCTGAAATACTCGCTGAAAATAAGCATTTTAGCCTAGAGCATATCTATAAAATTTCTCGAGTTTTAGATGAGCCAATAGAGGAATTTTTTAAAAAAGTATAATTTTTTGAGTATATTTTCCTAAAAATAGCCAATTCTCAATAAGCCTTCAAGCCATAAAATATCTTAATAAATCCCTTAGCACTTTCATTGGTAAATTCTTCTAAAAATCTATCAAATTTGTCTTTTTTCTTCCATTTAGCTTTTTTAACCTTACTTAGTTTTATAAGTTCATTTTGGGCGTTCCAAAGTATTCCCACATGATCGATTAGTTTTTCTTTTTGGGCATTTTTGGCTAGGAAAACCCTTGCATCTGCAAATTTTTCCTTGTCGCTAATATTTAAATCTCTAGCCTTCGCCACATCGTTTACAAAAAGATCATAAGAATTATCGATAAGAGTTTTTAAGCTTTTTCTTTCATCCTCGCTCCACTCTCTCATGAAAGTTCCAGCCTCTTTAAAGCGTCCTGCCTTTATGGTTTGCTCTTTTATGCCTATTTTCTTTGCCAAATCTTCCACATTATAACTTTGAAAAATAACCCCAATCGAGCCTATAAAAGCCCCAGGATTTGCATAGATTTTATCACTCCAAATACTAGCATAATAACTCCCACTAGCCATAGTCCCAGCCCCGTAAGCTACCACTGGTTTTGATTTTTGTAACTCTTTTATGGCGTAGGAAATTTCCACCGAAGGAGCCAAAGCCCCACCAGGAGAGTCCACATGCAAAAGCACCCCTTTTATGTCTTCATCTTCTTTGGCTTTTTGGATTTCTCCTAATATCTTATCGGCCTCCATAATCGCCCCATGTATATCAATCCTTGCAAGATTTGCCCTCTCAAAGCTTCCTTCATCCACATTGCTACTAAAAATAAGATACAAAATAAGCAAAAACACAAAGGATTTAAAATAATTATTTATAAGAGCCAAAAGCCATTTTATAGGTGCAAAAATCCTAATAAATATATTTTTTTCTTCCAAAATTTTCTCCTAAAATGGGATTTGGATTATTTTACAATAATAAACTAAATATTTTTTCAAAAAATCTAAAAATAAAATTCAATATTTATAAATATTCGCCTTCTATAAAAACCTTTTTAACCTTTTTGGTATGTAAGATAAGTTGCAATGGAAGTTGATCTATACTTTTTGGAATCTGTTTTAATTCTATGAGTATTAGATCTGCTTTTTTACCAACTTCCAGACTTCCTGCATCTAAATGCAAAGCTTTTGCTCCATTTATGGTGGCGCTTTTTAGCAAATCTTTTGCTAGAATTCGCAAGGCTTCATTTGTATGGGAAAAAAGTGCAACTCTTAGCTCATCCCACATGTTTAGGCTTCTGTTTGAGCTGTATCCGTCGGTTCCTAGGGTTAGGTTGATGTCTTTTGTGGCTTTGTAGTCCATTAGTCCTGTGCCTAAAAGTCTGTTGGAGGCTGGGCAGTGGGTTATAGTGGCGTTTTGGTTTTTTATAATGTTTAATTCTTTTTTGTTTGTATGTACGCAGTGGGTGAAGAGGGTTTTGTTGTTTTTGAAAAGTTTTAAATATTCGCTTCCGCTTAAAAATGGTTTTGCGTGGGGGTTAAATGGGGCGAAAAAGTTTACAAATTCTCCACTTCCCTTATTTAGCCACTCTCTCTCAGCTAAACTTTCCATAAAATGTGTACTTACTAGAAAGTCATTTTTTTGGGCTATTTCTAGGGCTTTTTTTGCTAAAATTGGGTGGGTTGAATAGGGTGAATGAACCGAAATAGCTGGGATTAGGCGGTCATTTTTTTCTTGCAAACTTACAAGTAAGCGACTTTTAAAATCTTCAAAAAGTACATCAGCACTTGCAGGGTTTGAACCTAATATTTCATTAAAATAAACCACCCTTGCCTTGCTTTTTTTGCAAACTTCTAGATCTAATCCAGCTGAACTAATCGCCCCTATGGTCGTTGTTCCGCTTTCTAGCATCTCATTTAGGGCTTTTTCTATGCTCTCTTTAGTGGAAAGCTCCATTATCTCATCACGGTTTTTTATAACAGAATTTAACCATGGAATGAAGCTTCCGTAAGTTAAAATTGAGCGGTTGGCTGAAAATTCTAGATGGGTGTGAGGGTTTATGAGTCCTGCCATTAAGATGGTGTTTTTTGGGCTTTTTTCAAATTTCGCCGCTGGGTATTTGGATCTTAAAATCTTTTCTTCGCCTATTTCTATGATGTTTTTGTCAAAACAAATCGCCTTATCTTGTAAAATGTCAAATCTTTCGTTACATGTGAGTATAAAATCTGCTTTTAAGATCTTCATTTGCTGCCTTAGGTTTATATTTTTCCCTAATTGTAGCAAAAATTTAGAATAAAGTTGCTATAATGGCAGACCATATAAAATTTTAAAGGACAAAAATGAAAATTGTAGTAATACAAGGACCAAATATGAATATGCTAGGACATAGGGATCAAAATGTTTACGGACCTATGACTCTAGATCAAATCCATGCTCAAATGGCAAATGTTGCCAAGCAAAACAATGTTGAGGTTGAATTTTTTCAATCAAACTTAGAGGGTGAATTGGTAGATAAGATTCAAGAATGTGTTGGAAATGCCGATGGAATTATCATAAATCCAGCTGCTTATTCTCATACTTCCATAGCCATTCGTGATGCTATATCTGCTGCAAGAATACCAACTATAGAAGTTCATGTTAGCAATCTTCATAGGCGTGAAGAGTTTAGACAAAAAAGTTTAGTTACAGCTGTTTGCAATGGTACTATTACAGGCTTTGGACCTATGGGTTATCATTTGGCTATGATTGGAATGCTTCAGATTTTTCAAGAAATAGTGGCATTACAACAAGCTCAGATGGCTAATCAGACTGCTACGCCATCCAAAGAGAACCCTAAGGCTAAAGAAACCCCTAAGGCTAAAGAAGCCCCCAAGGTTGATAAAAATAAGTCCAAAAAATAATGGCTTATATAACAAATAATGAAAATGCCATGTTCTATGAATGTGGCTTTTCTTGCGATAATGGCTATTTTTTAAAGTTAAAGGATAAGGCTTTTTTCGTAACCGATGCAAGATATACCTCTGAAGCAAAGGAATACATCCAAAACGCCAAAGTTATAGAGGGCGATAGGCGGGATTTATTGCTTAGTGTTAGGAAGATTTTGAAAAAACACAGGGTAAATAAATTAGTTTTTGATCCCAATGGCTGGAGTGTTAGCGAGTTTGATAGGCTCTCAAAAAAGTTTGGGCATCTAAAATTTGTAAAAAAAGCAAATTTTTCCCAAAAAAAGCGTATTATAAAAACTGAAGAAGAGGTAAAAATCCTTAAAAAAGCGTCCCAAAAGGGTGCTAAAGCCTTTGATAAGTTTGCTAAATTTGTCAGCGAGAGAGGCATTGGGTTAAGCGAGGAAGAATTATTTTTTGAAGCCGAAAAGATTTTTAAAAATAAAGGCAAACTAGGACTTTCCTTCTCTCCCATAGTTGGCATTAATGAAAACGCTGCAAAACCCCATGCTTTGCCTTCAAAAAAAAGGTTAAAAGAGGGTGATTTGCTACTTTTAGATGCGGGAGTTTTGTATAAAAGATATTGTTCGGATAGGACAAGAACAGCCCAAGTTGGGGCTGATTTTAATTTTAAAAAAGAGCAAAGATTTAAGGATAAGTTTCGCCAAAAGATTTACGATCTAGTTTTAAAAGCCCAAGAAGCGAGCATAAATGCGGTCAAAATTGGCGTAAAGGCAAGCGAGATCGACAAGGCTGGGCGTGAAGTGATAGAAAAATCTGGATATGGAAAATACTTCATCCATTCAACTGGACATGGGGTTGGTGTAGATATACATGAACTTCCAGTAATTGGGCGAAGAAGCAATACTATCATAGAAGAAAATATGGTTTTTTCCGTTGAGCCTGGGATTTATCTGTCCGGTAAGTTTGGTGTTAGGATAGAAGATGTGGTGGTTGTCAGGCAAAGTGGTGCGGAGATCTTATAGGTTTGGAGATTTTTAAGTTTTATAGGATTAGATTTTTCCCCCTCAAAAAAAGATCTTCAAGACCCTATAAATACGAGGCTTTAGTTGGCATTGGTGGAAATGAGGGAAATGTAAAAAAAACATTTGTCCGTCTTTTGCGACTTTGGCAAAATGATAGAAGATTACATGTGGAAAAGACTTCTTTTGTGTTGGAAAATCCTCCCTTTGGCTACCTTGAACAAGCAAATTTTTTCAATGCTCTTATCAGAGTAAAAACCAGCCTTAGTGCGAAAAGCTTTTTAAAACTACTTTTGCATACGGAAAAAATATTTGGTCGGAAAAGGAGTTTTAAAAATGCCCCAAGGACTTTGGATTTGGATATAATCTTTTTTAATTTTAAAGAACAAAGGGATGAGCGCTTAGTTTTGCCCCATCCTTTTTGGCATGAAAGAGCGTCCATTTTGGCTCCCCTAGCATTTTCTCGGATGCAAAAAATTAATTTATATGGCTAGATACTTGAAAGAACAAAAAACATCTCGTACCCATTTTATAGCAGTAGCAAGTGGAAAAGGTGGAGTTGGAAAAAGCACCTTTAGTGCAAATTTGGCAAATATTTTATCCCAGCATGGCTATAAGGTGGCACTTTTTGATGCGGATATGGGTTTGGCAAATCTCGATGTTATGCTAAATGTAAAAATACAAAAAAGTATCTTGCATGTTTTAAAGGGAGAATGCTCACTTTTGGATATAATCATCCCTATTTCAAAAAATCTTATTTTGATTCCAGGCGAGAGCGGGGATGGGGTTTTAAAATATAAAAATAATTCCATAGGCGAAAAATTTTTCCAATCTTGCAAACTTTTAGACGATCTAGATTTTATGATAATAGACACGGGCGCAGGTATAGGATCT
>PDPI01000016.1 GCA_002746565.1 Pseudomonadota bacterium
TTGGTAGAGCGCCGGATTCCAAATCCGATGGTTGGGGGTTCGAGTCCCTCTTGCCCTGCCACTAAAGGTTAAATTCATGGAAAAATTAGTCAGTTATATCAAACATTCACGCTTAGAGCTTGGTAAGGTTATCTTTCCAACAAAAGATCAGATAAGAAATGCTTTTATCTCAGTTTTTGTTGTGGTAGCTGTTATATCATTGTTTCTAGCTTTGATTGACGTTATCATGTCATTTTCACTATCAAGTATAATATAGGTCGATTATGGCACACAAATGGTACGCAATTCAAACATACGCCGGTAGTGAAATGAGTGTTAAAAATGCCATTGAAACTTTGGTTCGTGATAATGGTATAGAAGAGCAACTCAAAGAGGTTATTGTTCCTACCGAGGATGTTATTGAAGTAAAAAATGGCAAAAAAAAGATTAGTGAAAGAAGTCTTTACCCAGGATACGCTTTTGCGCATCTAGATCTAGATACAGCCCTTTGGCATAAGATTCAATCTTTGCCTAAGGTTGGAAGATTTATCGGTGAGAGCAAAAAGCCAACTCCCCTAAGCGAAAAAGACATAGCACTTATTTTAGAAAAAGCTGAGAAAAAAGGTGCACCTAAGCCTAAAATATTTTTTGAAGATGGAGAAAGTGTTAGAATCACAGAAGGACCATTTGCAAACTTTACTGGCTTGGTGGAAGAATATGATATGG
This sequence comes from Pseudomonadota bacterium, assembly GCA_002746565.1. Lineage (GTDB taxonomy): Bacteria > Campylobacterota > Campylobacteria > Campylobacterales > Campylobacteraceae. Next base: position 706 of record PDPI01000016.1, read on the forward strand.
AGCATGGAAAGTTACGCTTAAATGTTTCTATATTTGGAAGAAGCACACCTGTTGAGATTTTGTATTCTCAGGTGGAAAAAATAGTATAAGTTAAGGAAATAAAATGGCAAAGAAAGTAGATGGGCAGATAAAACTTCAAATTGCTGCTGGAAAAGCAAATCCATCACCACCAGTGGGACCTGCTCTTGGTCAAAAGGGTGTGAATATCATGGAATTTTGTAAGGCTTTCAATGAAAAAACAAAAGATTTGATGGGGTTTAACGTTCCTGTTGTTATCACCGTTTATACCGATAGAAGTTTTACCTTTGTTACAAAACAACCACCTATGAGCGATTTGATCAAAAAAACAGCAGGAATTGCAAAGGGTACCGATAATCCCATAAAAAATAAGGTTGGACAACTAAGCAAAGATCAGGTTATAGAAATCGTTGATAGGAAGATAGTGGATATGAACACCACTGACAAAGAAGCCGCAGCTAGGATAGTTGCTGGAAGTGCAAGAAGTATGGGTGTTGAGATAGTCGACTAAATTCCCTTTACCGCTAGAAGCGGGAGCAAAAAATTGCGGAGAAAAAAATGGCAAAAATTACAAAAAGATTAAAAGAATTACAAAGTAAGATAGAAGATAAGGCGTATTCATCAAGCGAGGCTATAACTTGCGTTAAGACTTTAGCATCTGCAAAATTTGATGAAACTGTTGAGATAGCATTGAAACTAAATGTTGATCCTCGCCACGCAGATCAGATGGTAAGAGGCTCAGTTGTGCTTCCAGCAGGAACTGGAAAAAGCGTCAAGGTTGCGGTAATAGCAAAGGATGCTAAGGCTGATGAAGCTAAAGAGGCTGGAGCTGAGATAGTTGGGAGCGATGATCTAGTTGAGAGCATCCAAAAGGGTGAGATAAATTTTGATGTTCTAATAGCAACTCCAAATATGATGGCATTAGTTGGAAAAGTAGGAAGAATTTTAGGACCAAAGGGTCTTATGCCAAACCCAAAAACCGGAACAGTTACTATGTATGTTGCAAAGGCAGTTGAAAATGCTAAGGGTGGACAGGTAAATTTTAGGGTTGATAAGCAAGGAAATATACATGCAGGAATTGGTAAAGTTAGCTTTAGCGAAGAAAAACTTACTCAAAACTTCAATGCTTTCTTGCAAGCTATAAATAAACAAAAGCCCTCGGCTGCAAAGGGAAGATATATTAAAAATGCGGCATTGTCTTTAACTATGAGCCCATCTATAAGTTTAGATGCACTTGAATTAATGGAAATAAAATAATTTTACACGCTATTGCATGTAAATATTAAATCTTTGATTGGAGATAGTCCAAGGCTTAGGCTTAATTTGATGAAAATCAGCTTGGCTTGAAATCACCGGTCGGAAAGGAGAAAAATTGACACGAGAAGAAAAAGCAAAGATTGTTAGTTCTTTATCTGAAGGATTTAAGGATTCCGACGCTATTGTTGTATGCGAATACAAGGGTTTGAATGTTGGACAACTTGAAACCCTTAGAAATTTAGCAAGGGAAAACGAAGTAAAAGTTAGAGTTGTTAAAAACACTTTAGCTTCTTTGGCTTTTCAAAATGCTGATCTTGAAGGTATTGAGCTTAAAGATACAAATATTTTTGTTTGGGGAGATGATCAAATTGGTGCTTGTAAGGTTGTGGATAAATTTGCAAAAGACCACAAAAGCTTTGTACTAAAATCAGCCCTAATCCGCAGAGAAGTTGTAAGTCTTGACCAAGTCGCAGCACTTGCTAAGTTACCTTCACGCGATGAGCTTATTGCAATGTTATTGCAAGTTTGGAAAGCTCCGGTTGCAAACTTTACAATCGGTTTAGATGCACTACGTGCTAAAAAAGAAGCAGAAGCTTCATAATAATTTATAAAAATTAGGAGATTAGAAAATGGCAATTTCAAAAGAAGACGTACTAGAGTATATCTCTGGTTTGAGTGTTTTAGAATTAAGCGAATTAGTAAAAGAATTTGAAGAAAAATTTGGTGTAAGTGCAGCTCCAGTTATGGTAGCTGGTGGTGCCGGCGGAGATGCCGGTGGGGCAGCTGAAGAGAAGACTGAATTTGACGTTATCTTAAAAGAAGCAGGAGCTAAGAAGATAAATGTTATTAAGGCTGTTCGTGCTATTACAGGACTTGGATTAAAAGAGGCTAAAGAAGCAGTTGAGGGTGCACCTACAACTCTAAAAGAAGGCGCTAGTAAAGAGGAAGCCGAAGAGGCTAAAAAACAGCTTGAAGAAGCTGGAGCTACCGCAGAGCTTAAATAAGTTTTTGCAAGGGATTTTTCCCTTGCATTTTGTTTTTTGATTTCTATTCTTGCCCTAGGGCAATTTAACCACATTTCTTTCAAACTTTTTTACGGGGTAATAAGATGCTAAATAGCTTAAAATCAGGAAATCGACTTAGGGTTGATTTTGCAAAAGTTCCTCAACAAATAGATGTACCAAATATGCTACAACTTCAGCAAAAAAGCTATGAACATTTTTTGGATGTAAATAATGCTGAGTATGAGAGTGGGATCGAGAAGGTATTTAAATCAATCTTCCCAATCCACGATCCACAAAATAGATTAACTTTAGAATATGTTAGTAGTGAAGTTAGTCATGCTAAATATAATATTAGAGAATGTATAGAAAGAGGTTTGACTTATGCTGTCAATCTAAAAATGAATATACGTCTAATTGTTTGGGAAAAAGATGAAAAAACCGGTGAAAAAACCGGAGTTAAAGACATAAAAGAACAATCAATATTTATAAGAGACATTCCCCTAATGACAGATAGAATATCTTTCATTATCAATGGCGTTGAGCGTGTTGTTGTAAATCAACTTCATAGAAGCCCGGGGGTTATTTTTAAAGAAGAAGAAAGCTCAACGGTTGTAAATAAACTAATCTACACAGCCCAAATCATACCCGATAGGGGTAGTTGGTTGTATTTTGAATACGATGCTAAAGATACACTTTATGTGCGTATAAATAAACGCCGAAAAGTTCCAATAACCATACTTTTTAGAGCGCTAGGATATAGTAAACAAGATATATTAAAATTATTTTATCCAGTTATAAACTTACATATAAAAGATAATAAATTTTTAATGGAATTTAATCCAGAATTTTTTAGCGATAGGGTTGAATTTGATCTAAAAGATGAAAAAGGAAATTTACTTTTAGGCGCTGGAAAAAGGCTAACAAAGAAAAAAGCTCAAAAATTTATGGAAGATGGGGTGAAATGGATAGAATATCCAACTGAAACCTTGGTAAATAGATTTTTGGCATCCCCAATTATAGATCAAGAAAGTGGAGAAATCCTATACGATACCTTGAGTGCAATGGATGAAAACAAAATGGTCAAAATCATTGAGCAAGGTTGCAAGAGCATAGAAATAGCAAATGATTTAGCCCAAGGAATTGATGATGCTATTATAAATTCATTCATAGCAGATGGTGAAACCTTAAAGCTTTTACGCCAAACTGAGGGCATTGAAGATGAAAATGATTTGGCAAATATTAGAATATATAAGGTAATGCGTCCGGGCGAGCCTGTGACAAAAGAGGCAGCTAAGGCTTTTGTAAATGATTTATTTTTCAACCCTGAAAGGTATGATTTAACCAAGGTTGGTCGTATGAAGATGAATCATAAGCTTAGCCTTGATGTGCCCGAATATATAACCGTTATGACCAATGAAGATATTATTAAGACCGTGAAATACCTTATAAAAGTAAAAAATGGAAAAGGTCATATAGACGATAGGGACCACTTGGGAAATAGACGTATCCGATCTATCGGAGAATTGCTAGCAAATGAACTCCATACCGGACTTGTTAAGATGCAAAAGTCCATTCGAGATAAATTTACCTCTTTAAGCGGAAGCATAGAAGAGCTTATGCCCCATGATCTTATAAATTCTAAGATGATAACAGGCTCTGTTATAGAGTTTTTTACTGGCGGTCAGTTGTCGCAATTTATGGATCAAACAAACCCTTTGAGTGAGATTACCCACAAAAGAAGACTTTCAGCCCTAGGTGAGGGTGGTTTGGTAAAAGAAAGGGCTGGATTTGAAGTTCGTGACGTACACCCAACCCATTATGGAAGGATTTGTCCGGTTGAAACTCCAGAGGGGCAAAATATTGGTCTTATAAATACCCTAGCAACCTATGCAAAGGTTAATGATCTAGGTTTTGTGGAGGCTCCATATAGAAAAGTTAAAGATGGAAAGATAACAAAAGAGATAGTCTATCTAACTGCAACACAAGAAGAAGGTTTATATATCGCCCCCGCATCAACGGTTGTAAATACTAAAAGAGAGATAGTTGAGGATTTGATAGAGGCTAGATATGATGGTGAGATAGTCTTGGTTGAGAAAGAAAAAATTTCCCTAATAGATCTAAATTCAGCCATGATTTCAGGTGTTGCAGCCTCTCTTATTCCATTTTTGGAACATGATGATGCAAATAGAGCTTTGATGGGTTCAAACATGCAACGTCAAGCGGTTCCTCTTTTAAAATCATCTGCCCCAATGGTTGGAACTGGAGTTGAAGCCATAGTTTCTAGGGATTCTTGGGAAGCAGTTAAGGCAAGAAGAGGCGGCATAGTAGAAAAGGTTGATAGTAAAAATATTTATATTTTAGGCGAAGATAAAAATGGTGCCTTTATAGACCATTATTCTATCGAAAAAAATATGAGAACAAACCAAAATACCACCTTTTCCCAATGCCCCATTGTAAAACAAGGTCAAAAAATAGAAGCAGCCCAAGTAATAGCAGATGGATCTAGTATGGATAAGGGTGAACTTGCCATTGGTAAAAATGTTATGGTCGCCTTTATGCCTTGGAATGGTTATAACTATGAAGATGCCATTGTAATAAGTGAAAAAATGATACGTGAAGATACTTTTACAAGTGTTCACACCTATGAAAAAGAAATTGAAGCTAGAGAACTTAAAGATGGCGTTGAAGAGATAACTAAAGATATTCCAAACGTAAAAGAGGAAGATTTGGCCCACCTTGATGAAAGTGGTATTATAAAAATCGGAACCGAAATAAAACCAGGCATGATCCTAGTTGGAAAAGTAAGTCCAAAGGGCGAGGTTAAACCAACTCCAGAAGAGAGATTATTGCGTGCAATTTTTGGAGAAAAAGCTGGACATGTGGTAAATAAATCCCTTTATGCATCTGCATCTATGGAAGGCGTTGTGGTTGATGTGAAGATTTTCACTAAAAAAGGTTACGACAAAGACCCACGAGCCATAAAGGCTTATGAGGATGAAAAAGAGATTTTAGATAGGGAACATCACGATAAGCTTTTGATGTTAGATCGCGAAGAAATGCTTAGAATTAATTCTTTATTGTCAAAATCTCCCTTGCAAAAAGACCAAGAGGTAAATCAAAAGCCATATAAAAAAGGTGATATGATTGAGAGGGAGGATTTATCTCATGTAAATAGATTTGCCCTAAATTCTTTGGTAAAAGCCTATTCTAAAGAGGTTCAAAACGATTATGATAGCTTAAAGAATTATTTCCAAAATGAAAAGAAAAAGCTAAAAGAAGTTCATGATGAAAAGCTAAATATCATAGAAAAAGATGATATCTTACCAAGTGGAGTTGTTAAGCTTGTAAAGGTTTATGTGGCAACTAAGAGGAAGCTAAAAGTGGGCGACAAGATGGCAGGACGCCACGGAAATAAGGGTATAGTATCGAACATAGTTCCAGAAGTTGATATGCCTTATTTGGCAGATGGAGAATCTGTTGATGTGGTACTAAACCCGCTAGGTGTTCCATCTCGTATGAATATCGGACAGATTTTGGAGGTTCACTTAGGTTTAGTTGGAAGAAGATTAGGCGATCAGATAAAAGAAATTTACGAGCAAAAAACTGGGCAGTGGATACAGGATTTGCGCCAAAAAATGACTGATATTGCAGGTGTTGCGAAGCTTATGAAGGCAAAGACCTTTGTTGAAGAATTAAGCGATGATGAATTGCTTTCCTACGCAAAGGATTGGAGCAATGGTATAAAATTTGCAACCCCAGTTTTCGAGGGTGTTGATGAGAAAGAATTTGCCAAACTTTTTGAAATGGCAAAGATCGAAACTGATGGAAAAACAGAGCTTTATGATGGACGAACTGGTGAAAAGATGAAAGAAAGGGTAAATGTGGGATATATGTATATGCTAAAACTCCATCACCTAGTTGATGAGAAAGTTCATGCAAGAAGTACAGGACCATATTCCCTTGTAACCCAGCAGCCAGTTGGTGGTAAGGCACTCTTTGGAGGTCAGAGATTTGGAGAAATGGAAGTTTGGGCCCTAGAAGCCTATGGGGCAGCCCATACCCTAAGGGAAATGCTAACGGTAAAATCCGATGATGTGGAAGGCAGAGTTGGAGCTTATAAGGCATTAACAAGGGGCGAGAATGTTCCTAGAACTGGCATACCTGAGACATTTTATGTACTTACAAATGAGTTGAAGTCATTGGCTTTAGATGTTGAGATTTATGATGAGGTGGATGAGAATGAAAAAGCTTGAACCAATAGAAATACATGAAGAGAAAAGACCAAGGGACTTTAGTGCTTTTCAGCTTAAACTTGCAAGTCCAGAAAAAATACATTCATGGAGTTATGGAGAGGTTAAAAAGCCTGAAACTATAAATTATCGTACTCTAAAGCCAGAACGAGATGGACTTTTTTGTGCTAAGATTTTTGGGCCCATTAGAGATTATGAGTGTCTTTGTGGAAAATATAAAAAAATGCGCTATAAGGGCGTTAAGTGTGAAAAATGTGGGGTTGAAGTAACTAGCACAAAAGTACGCCGATCTCGCATGGGACATATAGAACTTGTAACCCCTGTGGCCCATATTTGGTATGTAAACTCCCTTCCAAGTAGGATAGGAACCCTTTTAGGCGTAAAGATGAAAGACCTTGAAAGAGTTCTTTACTATGAAGCTTATATAGTTGAAAATTCTGGTGATGCCTATTATGACAATGAAAATAGTAAAAAAGTTGAAAAGTATGATGTCTTAAATGAAGAGCAATATCAGAGCCTAATCCAGCGCTATGGGGAAGAAAATTTCAAGGCTAGAATGGGTGGACAAGTTGTTAGGGATTTGTTAGAAAGTCTAGATCTAGTGGATATTTTAACCACCCTAAAAGAAGAGATACAAGCTACAAATTCTGAGGCTAAGAAAAAAACTATAATAAAGCGTTTAAAAGTAGTTGAATCACTTCTAAATAGCGGAAACAGACCCGAATGGATGATGATAACCATGTTGCCCATTCTTCCGCCAGATCTAAGACCTCTTGTGGCGCTTGATGGGGGAAAATTTGCGGTTTCTGATGTTAATGACCTTTACCGAAGGGTTATAAATAGAAATTCAAGATTAAAGCGTTTGATGGAACTTGACGCACCTGAGATTATCATAAGAAATGAAATGAGAATGCTCCAAGAATCCGTAGATGCACTTTTTGATAATGGCAGACGTGCAAATGCGGTTAAGGGAGCAAACAAAAGACCTTTAAAATCTTTAAGTGAAATCATAAAGGGAAAACAAGGACGTTTTCGCCAAAATTTACTTGGTAAAAGGGTGGATTTCTCTGGTCGTTCTGTTATCGTTGTTGGTCCAAATCTAAGAATGGACCAATGTGGGCTTCCTAAAAAAATGGCACTCGAGCTTTTTAAGCCCCATCTTTTGGCAAGATTAGAAGAAAAGGGATACGCGACAACGGTAAAACAAGCAAAAAAAATGATAGATATGCAAACAAATGAGGTTTGGGAATGTTTATCTGAAGTGGTTAAAGACCATCCAGTTATGCTAAATCGTGCCCCAACCTTGCATAAGCTTTCCATCCAAGCTTTCCATCCAATTTTGATAGATGGTAAGGCTATTCAGCTTCATCCTTTGGTTTGTTCAGCCTTTAATGCAGACTTTGACGGAGACCAGATGGCTGTTCATGTTCCCTTATCTCAAGAGGCGATAGCTGAATGTAAAGTACTGATGTTAAGTTCTATGAATATCTTACTCCCAGCATCTGGTAAGGCGGTAACCGTTCCATCTCAAGATATGGTTTTAGGGCTTTACTATCTTTCCTTATCAAAGGTAAACGCAAAGGGTTCAAATAAGATTTTTGCAAACATAGATGAGGTTATGATAGCCATAGATGCAGGTGCTTTAGAAACCCATGCAAAGATAAAGACAAGAATAAATGGAAAGATAGTTTTCACAACGGCTGGACGTTTGATATTAAAGTCCATATTGCCCGATTTTGTACCTGAAGATCTGTGGAATAAAATCCTTAAAAAGAAAAATATCGGTGCTTTGGTTGATTATGTTTACAAAGAAGGTGGCTTAGAAGTTACGGCTGAATTTTTGGATAATCTTAAAAATCTAGGCTTCAAATACGCAACAAAGGCTGGCATTTCCATTTCGGTTGATGATATTAGGGTTCCCCAAGAGAAGAAAAAGATTATAGAAGATGCTAAAAAAAGAGTAAAAGAAGTTCAACATCAACACGGAGCAGGTTTGCTTACCGATAGTGAGCGTTATAATAATATGATAGATATTTGGACAAATACAAATAACGCCATTGCCGATAAAATGATGAAGATGATGCAAGAGGATAAAGAGGGTTTTAACTCTATTTATATGATGGCTGATTCGGGTGCACGTGGTTCTGCTGCTCAGATACGCCAACTTGCTGGTATGAGGGGTTTGATGGCAAAACCTGATGGAAGTATTATCGAAACGCCCATTATCTCAAATTTCCGAGAAGGTCTAAACGTACTTGAATACTTTAATTCAACCCACGGAGCTAGAAAGGGTCTTGCAGATACAGCTTTAAAAACTGCAAATGCTGGTTATCTAACAAGAAAGCTTATCGATGTAAGTCAAAATGTTAAGGTTACCATGGATGATTGTGGAACCCATGAGGGTGTTGAGATCACTGAAATTACCGAAAGCGGAGAGTTAATCGAAGCTTTAGAAGAGAGACTTCATGGTAGGGTTTTGGCTGAAGATGTGATTGACTCTATCACCAATGAGGTTTTATTTCCCGAGGGAACCTTGATAGATGAGGAAAAGGCAAAGATCTTAACTGAGGCCGGAGTAAAATCAGTTAGTATTAGAACTCCTATAACTTGTAAAGCAAGTAAGGGTGTTTGTGCTAAATGTTATGGTATTAACCTTGGTGAGGGAAAGATGGTAAAACCTGGAGAGGCTGTTGGGATTATCTCAGCCCAAAGTATTGGTGAGCCTGGAACCCAGCTAACTTTGAGGACTTTCCATATCGGTGGTACAGCCTCAACAGAGCAGCAAGATAGACAAGTTGTAGCACAAAAAGAGGGATTTATAAGATATTATAACCTCAAAACCTATAAAACCAAAGAAGATAAAGAAGTGGTTGCAAATAGAAGAAATGCGGCGATCTTACTTGTTGAGCCTAAGATCAAATCAACCATAAAAGGAACTCTAACAATAGAAAGTGCCCATGAAGAAGTGGTTGTTAGCATTAAAAATTCTAAAGAAGAAGCAAAATATACTTTGCGTAAAAATGACCTTGCAAAACCAAATGAATTAGCAGGCGTTGGCGGAAAAGTGGAGGGGAAATTTTATATTCCATATGAAAATGGAAGCGAAGTTGAAAAAGATGAAAGTATAGTTGAGGTTATCAAAGAGGGATGGAATATCCCAAATCGTATCCCGTATGCCAGTGAGCTTAAAGTTCAAAATGGAGAGCCTGTTGTTCAAAAGATTTATTCAGGTGCCAATGGAAGCGTGAAGTACTACATCCTAAATGGGGATTATCTAGAGCGAACCCATGAGATCAAAAAAGGTGAAGTTGTAAAAGCGAAAGGATTGTTTGCCGTTGTTGCCGATAAAGAAGATAGGGAAGCGATTCGTCACTATATCCCTAGAAATTCCATCATAGAAGCTGGGGATAATACAAAAGTAGATTCTAAAACCCTGCTTGCATCTCCAAGCTCTTCTGAATGTGTTATCGTTGCTGAGTGGGATCCATACTCAAATCCCATAGTAGCAGAAGAAGATGGTGTTATAAGCTTTGAAGATATAGAACCAGGCAGCAGTGCAACCGAACAAAGTGATGAGATAACAGGAACTAAACGTTTGGTTATAAATGAATATTTACCATCGGGAGTTAAGCCTACCATCTTACTTGCTTTAAATAATGGAGAAATCATCAAGTATCAACTTGAGCCAAAAACCAATATCTTCATATCAGAAGGCATGGAGGTAAAGCAAGGGGATATCCTAGGACGTACTCCAAAAGCGGTGGCAAAATCAAAGGATATTACAGGAGGTTTGCCCCGTGTAAGTGAGCTTTTTGAAGCAAGACGACCCAAAAATGCAACCCTCATAGCCGAAATCGACGGCTTTGTGAGATTTGGTAGGCCCCTTCGCTCAAAGGAAAGAATCATCATCGAATCAAAGGATGGAACTTCCAATGAATATCTAGTGGATAAAAATCGCCAAATCCTAGTCCACGCTGGAGAATACGTCCACGCGGGCGAGCATCTAACAGATGGCGTTGTTTCAAGCCATGATATACTTAGAATTTTGGGTGAGAAAGCCTTGCATTATTATCTAATAAGCGAAATTCAGCAAGTTTATCGTGGTCAAGGTGTTGCCATTAGCGATAAACATATAGAGATAATAGTTTCTCAGATGCTACGCCAGGTTAAGATAGTGGATAATGGAAATACCAACTATATAGTTGGTGATCTAGTTTCAAGAAGAAAGTTTAGAGAAGAAAATGAACGTATCATGAAAATGGGTGGAAAACCAGCCATCGCAGAGCCTGTCTTGCTAGGCGTTACAAGGGCTGCCATTAGTAGTGATAGTATCATCTCAGCTGCATCTTTCCAAGAAACTACCAAGGTTTTAACTGAAGCTAGCATAGCAGCAAAATTTGACCACTTAGAAGATCTAAAAGAAAATGTAATTCTAGGAAGAATGATACCCGTTGGAACAGGACTTTATAAGGATAAGAAAGTTAAGCTTTCCTATAATTGATATAAAAAATGCCCCTCTTTTTTGGGGCATTTTATTAAAATATCCCTCTTATTATCTAAAAATTACCACTTTTTGGTACGAAAAACTTGCATATATTACCACTTTTTGGTACGAAAAACTTGCAAAAATATAAAATATCTGATATACTTTCCAAAAAATAGGCCAATTTATGAAAAGAAAAATACTGCAAAAATTCAAATATTGGAAAGAAAACCATTCAAATAAACCCCTTATGGTTTTAGGTTCAAGACAAGTGGGTAAAACATATGCTTTAAATGAATTTTGTCAAAATAATTTTAAACAATATATTTATATAAATCTTGAAAAAGATAAGCAAATACGAGAACTTTTTTCCCAAAGTATAGATCCAGGTGAAATCATAAATGCCATTTGTATTATAAAAAATGTTAAGATTATTCCCCAAAATAGTGTGATATTTTTTGATGAAATCCAAGAAAGTGAAGATGCTATTAGGGCTTTGAAATATTTTAGCGAGGCAAATAAATATAACATCGTCTGTGCTGGAAGTATTTTAGGTGTTGCCATAAATCGCATGAAAACTTCATTTCCTGTTGGCAAGGTTTACAGGCTTTACATGTATGCTTTTGATTTTGAGGAATTTTTATGGGCTTTGGGTTATGAGGATTTGAGTCAAAACATAAAAAAATGTTTTGAAAAAAAGCAAAAAATGCTAGAAGTTTTACATAAAAAAGCACTTGAGATTTATAAAAATTATTTATATATTGGTGGAATGCCCGCATCTATAAATGAATTTTTAAGGGTTGGGCAAAATTTGAGCGAATATGATGAAAATATCTTAAATAATATCTTGCAAGATTATATGTCAGATATGAGCCGATATAGTACAAAATCAGATGCCATTAAGATAAACAAGATCTATCAATCTTTACCAAATCAACTCGGGCTTGAAAATTCTAAATTTTCCTACAAATTAGTTGATACAAAGTCAAATAAACGATATTTAAAAAATGCCCTTGATTGGCTTGAATATAGTTTTATCGTTCAAAAATGCACTCTTATAAAACTTCCTCAAATTCCCCTTAAAGCCTACAAAGAGGAGGGATATTTTAAGATTTATGTCAATGATGTTGGACTTTTGGCTAGGCTTGCTGGATTTGGTAAGAAAGATTTATTTTTAGATGGAGAAAATCTATATAAGGGCATGTTGGCTGAAAATTATGTGGCAAATGCCCTAACTTGCAATAATTTTGATCTTTATTATTGGCGTTCAAACCAAAGTGCCGAGCTTGATTTTTTGATAAGCCTAGATGGAAACATAATCCCCATAGAGGTAAAGTCTGCCCTAAATACCAAATCAAAATCCCTAAAAACCTACATCCAAAAATACAATCCAAAATTTTCCATTAAAATATCTTCGAAAAATTTTGGACAAATAAACAATATTCACTTTATCCCCCTATATGCTGTCTATTTACTAAGATAAATTTTACTTATATTTCAATCTCAAATTTTTCTTATCTATCTTTCCGACGCTTGTTTTTTGTATATTTTCTACAATTTGGATCTTTAAAAGTAAGCTTTCCCTTGCCATTATGCCTTTTTTGATGTATTCTTTTGCATGGGAGAGTATTTCTTTTTTGGCTTGTTGTTCGTCTTTATTTTCTTTTAGGACCACCAAAGCCAAAGGGCGTTCGCTCCATTTTTCATCTTCTATTCCTATAACAGCAACTTCTTTGACACTTGAATGCAAGGAAATGATATCTTCAAGTTCCAGCGAACTTACCCATTCTCCTCCGACTTTTATGATGTCTTTGGCTCTGTCGGTGATTTTTATATAGCCATTTTCATCGATATTTGCCATATCTCCGGTGTGTAGGTAGTCATTTTTCCAAAGAATTTCTGAATTTTTTGTATCTTTAAAATATCCCTTTGTTAGCCATGGTGCCCTTACTATTATCTCCCCTGTGCTTTGTCCGTCTGCTTTGACATCGTTCATGTTTTCATCCACAACCCTAAGCTCCACAAGTCCCACACTTCTGCCAGCTTTTACCCTCATGTCGGCTTGTTTGTCTGGATCTAATCTCATCATTTCAGGTGTTAGCTGAGATATGCTCAAAACTGGGCAAGTCTCACTCATGCCATACCCTGCGAAAATATCTATCCCCTGCTTCATAGCAGCCAAACAAATGGATTTTGGTAGCGATGCGCCTCCTATGATAACCTTCCAGCCTTTTAGATCTATCTTATCAAAGCCAGGAGCATTTAAAAGCATATGAAGTATGGTTGGGACGCAGTGGGAGATGGTAACTTTGTGTTTTTGAAGTAGTTTTAAAAGTCTCTCAGGGATGTATTTACCTGGGTAAATTTGTTTCATGCCAAGGTAGGTTGCAAGGTATGGAAAACCCCAAGCGTGAACGTGAAACATGGGTGTCATCGGCATATAAACATCACTAGAATTTATATTTTGACTTGGGTTTGAGCCTAGGGTGGCTAGGGTGTTGATGGTGTGTAAAACCAGTTGCCTGTGGGAAAAATAAACCCCCTTTGGCATTCCGGTTGTTCCTGTTGTATAAAAAATAGTAGCCCTAGTATTTTCGTCAAAATCCTCAAAATCAAAACTATCTTTTTCATTTTTTATCCAATTTTCGTATTCGTCATATATGGGTAAGATGGTATTTTTTGCATCTTGATTTGAGCCTAAAAAAATAAACTTTTCAACATTCATCCTGCTTCTTGTTTGCTCTAAAAGTGGTATAAAATCCCCATGAACGAGCAGCATATCATCTTCTGCATGTTCAATAGTATATAAAATTTGCTCAGGAGAAAGTCTAACATTTATGGTATGCATGATAGCGCCTATCATGGGAATGGCAAAATAGCATTCTAAATATCTATGGGTATCATAGTCTAAGATTGCCACCGTATCACCCTTTTTAATGCCTATTTTTATAAGGGCATTTGCTAGGCGACAAACCCTTTTGCGAAATTGCCCATAGGTGTATTCGAATTCGTCTTTAAATATAATCTTTTCATCTGGATTATTTTGAACGGGGTTTAAAAAAAGTTGTTTGACGAGCAATTGGTAGTTGTAAGCCATATATTTCCTTTAATTAATTTTTGTCTTCAATTCTACTAAAGTATTTTTAAATGTAATTTAAGGCAGTGCTGAAAACGGATTACGGATTACGGAAAACGGATGCTAGGAGGGTATATTTGGTTGGTGTTTACTGCTTAAAAATTTATTTTTTTAAGAGTAGATCGGCTTTGTTGCTTAATCTTTCTTTATGTAAAAACTTCTCTTCCCTGCTACTTAATTCTTCTTTTTTCTTTGATTCTTTCTTTACTTTTTTTGGTGTTTTTTTAGGTTTTTCTTCTTCTTTATTTGTTTTAAATAGGGTTAAAAGCAAATAAATACAAAAGGAAATATTAAAAATAATAATAAACCATTTTAAGATAAGAACCCCATCTAGATATTGGAGTTTATTTTTAAGTTGTAGGTATTGTACGACATCTGCATAAATAGCATCTGAAAAAAAGGCGATTAGAAGTAGGAAAAATATCAGTGTAATACGCTTTTTAAACTTAAAAAGATAGTACCAAATTAGAGCTGATTTTAGTTGCCTAAACATAACTTTCTCATGCAAAAAGGTTAAGTCCAAGGGCAGCTAGGGCTACAACTAGGGACTTTGTTTTTAGATTGTCTATGACTTTTCTTTCTTCGTCTGCTATGATGATTTCCAATTCTTCATCTTCATAATCATCAAAACTTTTGTGGTGTTGGGCTAGTCTAGCCTTGGTTGCTAGTATGGCTTTTTTTCTTATTTTGGATTTTACAAATGATTTTAGTTTTCTACTTTGTTTTTGTGGATAATGAAGCACTTCTGAAATGCCACTTGTCTTCTCTTCCATTTTCTACCTTTTTAGCCAATTTATAGCTATGCTATCATAAAAAATCAAACACTTGTTAAACATACATACCCTTAAAAAAATTCTACCTTATACTATCTTCTTTGATCTCATCAGTCGCATCTAGATTTAGACTTTTTTCATGAAAATATTCCATTCTCTCTTCGGCATGTTCTAAATCCTTAAATCTTGCTATATGAAAGATGGCGTCTCCTTCATAAACCAAAGGAATTTGGGACTTTCCTATGATTATTCCATCAAAACTTGCCTCAATGGCTTGTGATTTATCTGTTAAGGGTTCGTCAATATAGGCTATGATATCACCCTTTTGAACGGTTTGACCTAGGGCTTTTATGGTTCTTAAAATCCCGCTTTGGCTAGATCTAATCCATTGGCTTGATTTTGTAATGATGGGAGCTTTTCCTCTTTTTTTGCTATCTTTTTTAGGTAGCATATTTAATTCTTTTAAAATATTTAAAATTCCCCTCGAGCCTATCTTTATACTTTTTTCGCTAAATCTCAAAGCTTCGCCCGCTTCGTATAAGAGTATGGGAATGCCACTTTCTTTTGCACATCCTCTCAAAGAGCCATCTCTAAGTTCAGAATGTAAAACCACTGGGGCACGAAAGGCTTTTGCGAGATTTAGGGTAAATTCATTGTTTATATCGGTTCTGATTTGGGGCAAGTTTGTTTTGTGAATAGATGCGGTGTGAAGATCTATACCTAAATCGCATTTTTTTACTATTTCGTTAAAAAATACACTCGCTATTCTGCTTGCTAAAGAACCTTTGGTGTTTCCTGGAAAGCTTCTATTTAAGTCTCTTCTATCAGGTAAATATCTAGATAGGTTCGCAAGTCCGTAAACATTTACGATAGGAACTAATATCAAAGTTCCATTTAGTTTTTTTAAGACTTTTGCCTTTTTGAGCCTTCTTATGATCTCAATTCCATTTAACTCATCCCCATGAACAGCTGCACTTACAAAAACAACAGGTCCATCTTGCTTTCCCCTGATTGCCCAAACTGAAAGGAATGAGGGCATATTGTAAAGATTTGGTAGGGGGATGTCGATTTTGATTTGTGAATTTTTATGTATGGTTTGTCCACCTATGATAATCTCTTGCATATTAAGCTCCGATATTGTCTTTTCTTATGCGTTTTTTGTTTTTTACATTGTGCTCTATAAAATCCATTATCTTCCCAGCTATATCCACCTCAGTTGCCCTCTCTATGCCCTCAAGTCCAGGGGAAGAATTTACTTCCATAACCAAAGGACCCCTATTTGAAGGAACCATATCAACCCCGCAAATTTTAAGTCCCATGGCTTTTGCGGCGGCTAGGGCGGTGGATTTTTCTTTTTTTGTTAGTTTATGGAGTTTTGCCGAGCCTCCTTGGTGGAGATTGGATCTAAATTCTCCCTTTGCTCCTTGTCGCTTCATGGCTCCAACTATGGCTCCATCTACCACAAAAGCCCTTATGTCTGAGCCATTGGATTCTTTTATAAATTCTTGAATTAGCAAGTTTACATCCATGCCGTAAAAGGCATCTAAGACCGATTGGGCTGCCTTATCGCTTTCAACCAAAACAACCCCTTTACCTTGTGTTCCCTCAAGCACTTTTAAAACCAAAGGAGCTCCGCCGCTAAGCTCAATAATATCTTTTGTATTTGAAAGGTTAGATGCAAAGATGGTCTTTGGCATATCGACGCTGTGGCGGGAGAGAATCTGTAAACTTCTGAGTTTATCCCTGCTTCTTTTTATAGCAAGACTTCCTGAGGTAGTAAATACATCCATCATTTCAAAGTGCCTTACTATGGCAGCTCCAAAAAATGTCCTACTAGCGCCAATTCTAGGGATGATCGCATCTGGAATGGGCAACTCTTTACCCTTATAGTTTATCCTAAGCTCATCTTTCATGATCTCAATACTACATCTTAAATAATCAATAACCCTAAGATTCCAACCCCTTTGCTCTCCCGCTTCAACCAATCTTTTTGTTGAATAGAGATTTTTATTTCTTGATAATACATAAACTTTCATAAACTTTTATCCTTTTGTGTAAATTCTTTTGAAACATCGACCAAAAACCTATCCTTTAAGAATTTTCGCCCTATTAAAATGGGATTTTTCATGGAACTTCTGTCGGTTAGGGATAAAATTATCTTATATTTTTTACCCAAAAACAAAGCATTTGTTTTGATGTAATACCTAAATTCCCTTTTGCCATTGGAACTTTTTACCAATTTTTGTTTATGGATGGGAAGCTTAAATCTTTTACCAAATGAGCTAAACTCCACTTCATGGGTGTCCAAAATGTAAATATCTTCACAATGCAAAGCACCCGTATATGCCCCTGTATCTATTTTACATTTGATATCTTTTAGATCTAGATCTAAAAGAGAAATAAATTCCCGCCTGCCTATGATTTGTTTTTTCAAGCAAAGCCCTTTAAAAAATTTGGTGAGATTATACCACAAAATTTAAGTTTTTTGGAAAATTGTGTATAAATTTTTCCCTTAATTTTAACTAACATTAAGTAAAATTTAAATATAATCACGGGTATTTTTGTCAATACGCAAAATAAATTTTAAAAAGGAAACAAACGTGCCTACAATCAATCAGCTCGTTAGAAACGAACGAAAAAAGGTGATAAAAAAGTCAAAATCACCTGCACTGCAAAATTGTCCGCAACGTCGTGGGGTGTGTACGAGAGTTTATACAACTACTCCAAAAAAACCTAACTCAGCGTTAAGAAAAGTTGCCAAAGTAAGGCTAACAAGTGGCTTTGAAGTTATCAGCTACATTGGTGGCGAGGGTCATAACCTACAAGAACACTCTATCGTTTTAGTTAGAGGCGGAAGGGTAAAAGACTTACCAGGTGTTAAGTATCACATCGTAAGAGGTGCACTAGATACTGCTGGAGTTGCAAACAGAACCGTAGCAAGAAGTAAATACGGAACTAAAAAGCCAAAAAAATAAGAAAATAATTTAACAAAACAGGTATTGTCCGCTTGAATGATGGCAATATTTGAGTAAAATTATCTAAAAATTTGAAGGAATAAAATGAGAAGAAGAAGAGCACAGGTTAGGGAAATCTTACCTGACCCAATTCACAATAGCAAAATAATCACAAAGTTTATCAATGGTTTGATGTATGATGGAAAAAAATCCACAGCAACTAAGATCATGTACGGAGCCTTAAATCTTATAGAGAGTCGTGGCGAAGAAAAAGGGATAGATGTTTTCAATGCAGCCATCGACAATGTAAAACCGATAATGGAAGTTAAATCTCGCCGTGTGGGTGGGGCAACTTACCAGGTTCCAGTAGAAGTTCGTCCAGTGCGTCAGCAAGCTTTGGCTTTGAGATGGATAATTGGATTTGCTAGAAAAAGAAGTGAAAGAACGATGATTGAGCGTTTGGCAAATGAGTTGATGGATGCAGCTGCGAGTAAGGGTGCGTCATTTAAAAAGAAAGAAGATACCTATAAGATGGCTGAGGCAAATAAAGCTTTTGCTCACTATCGCTGGTAAAAGGAATTTACATGTCAAGAAAAACACCCATAAGCAAGGTTAGAAATATAGGAATTGCTGCCCACATAGATGCAGGAAAAACAACAACAACTGAAAGAATTTTATTCTACACTGGTGTTTCCCACAAAATAGGCGAGGTACACGATGGTGCTGCGACTATGGACTGGATGGAACAAGAGCAAGAAAGAGGAATTACCATTACTTCAGCGGCCACAACATGCTTTTGGCAAGATCACCAAGTAAATATCATAGACACTCCCGGTCACGTGGATTTTACTATCGAGGTTGAGAGATCTATGAGGGTTCTTGACGGTGCAGTTGCGGTTTTTTGTGCTGTTGGTGGTGTTCAGCCCCAAAGTGAGACCGTTTGGCGACAGGCAAACCGCTACAAGGTTCCAAGGATGGTTTTTGTAAATAAAATGGACAGAACTGGAGCTGATTTTTATGAGGTTGAGAGCCAAATCAAAACTCGCCTTAAAGCAAATCCAGTGCCAATTCAAATTCCAATAGGCGCAGAAGAAAACTTTAAAGGCGTTATAGATCTAGTTGCAATGAAAGCCTATACTTGGGAAGATGAAGCGGCTATGGGTTCGAAATATGAAGTAGAAGATATCCCATCTGATCTACAAGCTAGAGCGGATGAATACAGAGAGCATCTAATCGAAGCTGTTGCTGAAACCGATGATGATTTGATGGAAAAATACCTTGGCGGAGAAGAGTTAAGCGTAGAAGAGATCAAAAGGGGAATTAAAAAGGGTTGTTTGGATATGACCATGGTTCCTATGCTTTGTGGAACTGCCTTTAAAAATAAAGGTGTTCAACCGCTTCTAGATGCGGTTATCGACTACATGCCAGCTCCAACAGAGGTTGCAGCTATTAAAGGACACTATGAAGATGGCAAAGAAACAACCGTTGAAAGTACAGATGAGGGTGAATTTGCAGCCTTAGCATTTAAGATCATGACTGACCCATTTGTGGGACAACTTGCCTTTGTTCGTGTATATCGTGGAAGTCTTGAGAGCGGAAGTTATGCCTACAATTCACTAAAAGGCAAAAAAGAAAGAGTTGGACGTTTACTTAAAATGCACGCAAATAAACGTGAGGAAATCAAAGAACTTTACGCAGGAGAAATCGGTGCAGTTGTTGGCTTGAAAGACACCCTAACAGGCGAAACCCTTTCAAGCGAAAAAGATAAAGTGATCCTAGAAAAGATGGACTTCCCAGATCCAGTTATCTCGGTTGCAGTTGAACCAAAAACTAAAGCTGACCAAGAAAAAATGGGTGTTGCACTGCAAAAACTAGCCCAAGAGGATCCTAGCTTTAGAGTTCAAAGTGATGAGGAAAGCGGACAAACTATCATCTCTGGAATGGGTGAACTTCACCTTGAAATCATCGTTGATAGAATGCTTAGAGAGTTTAAAGTGGACGCTGAAGTTGGACAGCCTCAAGTTGCTTATCGTGAGACTATTCGACAAAGTGTTGAGCAAGAGTACAAGTATGCTAAACAATCAGGCGGACGTGGTCAATACGGACATGTTTACTTACGCCTTGAGCCAATGGATGCGGGTGCTGGATATGAGTTTGTTAATGAAATCAAAGGTGGTGTAATCCCTCGTGAATACATCCCAGCAGTTGATAAGGGTTGTCAAGAAGCTATGCAAGGCGGTGTTTTGGCAGGTTATCCAATGGAAGATGTTAAAGTAACCGTTTATGATGGAAGCTACCATGACGTGGATAGTTCGGAAATGGCATTTAAACTTGCCGCTTCAATGGGCTTTAAAGAGGGAGCTAGAAAGGCAGGAGCTTGCATACTTGAGCCTATGATGAAAGTTGAAGTTGAAACTCCAGAAGAGTACATGGGAGATGTTATCGGCGACCTTAACCGCCGCCGTGGACAGGTAAATTCTATGGAAGATAGAGCAGGAAACAAGATAGTAAACGCTTTTTGCCCACTTAGCGAAATGTTTGGATATTCAACCGATCTAAGAAGTCAAACCCAAGGAAGGGCGAGTTATTCTATGGAATTTGATCACTACGAAGAAGTTCCAAAAAACGTAGCTGAAGAGATTATCAAGAAAAGAAACGGCTAAAAAAGCCTTACATGTGAAGGGGATTTCCTCTTTGCATGTAATATGTTAAGAGGTATATGGATGGAAGAAGTTGTTGTAAAAGATTTTCTTGTAAGTGGTTTAAAAGTAAGAACCAAAAATGCAGATGAGTTTGACATGAAAATTGCAAAAATACCAGCCTTATGGGAAAAACTTTGTACTCCCGAAGTTTTTGATTGTCTTGAAAATAAAAATAAAGATTTTAAAACTTACGGAGTTTACACAAACTATTCATCAAATATAGATGGCGAATACGACATCCTAGTAGGAGTTGACGTTGAAAGTAGAAATGAAAACTTTGACAATATCAAAATAAAAGGTGGAAAATTTCTAGTTTTTGAAAAAAGTGGACAAATCCCACAAATCGTCATAGAGCTTTGGCAAGAAGTTTGGGAGCACTTTAAAACAAGCCAAACCCAAAGAGCCTACACAAACGATTTTGAAAGATACATAAGCGACGATAAGGTAGAACTTTACATCGCTATAAAATAAAAATTTGGGAGTTTCTCTCCCCCTATTCAAAAAAGACCCCATAGCTCAGCAGGATAGAGCGCAAAATTCCTAATTTTGAGGCCAGAGGTTCGAATCCTCTTGGGGTCGCCACTCACTTAATTCAAATAAAGCTTAAACAATCTACCAAATCCCAAAGAATCAGTACTAGATAAGTATTTTATAGTCTAATTTAATTTAATAAAAGCTTAATAAATCTTATGTTAAAGTGTATATCAGAGTGTATATTTAGCTAAAAGGTTGTCAGCAGTTTTTAAAGCCAATATACACTTTTAAGGGCAGAAAAATCAACTATTTTTTAATTCAAATCCCTATATAAAAGGATTTGAAGCATTTTTTCCGATATACACTTAGGAGCAAAAATGGCTATTGAAAAGCTTACAGATATTAGAATTAAGAAAGCAAAAGCAAAAAACAAAGAATATTCTATAAGCGATGGGGGTGGCTTATATCTTGTGGTAAGGCCAAATGGTAATAAGTTGTGGAGAATACGCTATACAAGTCCCACATTACACAAAAAGAGATTAGGTGGGCTAGGCAAATATCCAGCCATTACGCTTTTACAAGCACGGCAAAAATCAAGAGAGTATCACAAGCTTATATCTCAAGGTGTTGATCCCATAGATCAAAAGAGGGAACAAAAATATCAAAATACAGAAAGAACAAGGGGGCTGTTTGATAATGTTGTTGATGAGTGGCTAAATAAAACCAAGTCAAATATTACAGCCAAGACTCGCAAAAATGCAAAGTCAATGTTTGTAAACGATATAAAACCATATCTCAAACATAATTATATAAAAGATATAAAACACCGAGAATTGGTACGAGCATTTGAAGTAAAGAATGAAACCGCTCCAGCAATGGCAGAAAAGCTTTTTAGATATTGTAATGATCTATGGAAATGGGCTTGTACCCAAGATTTATGCGAATATAACATTATGGGAAATATCCATAAAAAGAGCATTATACCTCCACGTGCAACGATACATCATAAAACTATTACAGATTTAAAAGAGCTAAAAAGGCTAGTAAATGCACTCTATGGATTAGGCAGTAACCATTCAAAAGCAAATGCATTGAAATTGCTTTTACACATACCGCTAAGAGCTAGTAATCTGACTTCACTAAAATGGGATTATGTAAATTTTAAAGATAGAATTATAACCATACCACGCCAGGAAATGAAAATGAAAGACCCAAACTTACAAGATTTTATTTTACCTATGAGTGATGAGGTTGTAAAAATTCTTATCAATCAAAGAGAGTCCATATTTACAAGAAT